>CACDEK010000020.1 GCA_902551735.1 uncultured Pelagibacteraceae bacterium
AGAGCAGATTATTTGGCCTGGGAAAATAAATACTGGGATCTGAAAAGAATGTTAAGATACCTTCCTAAAGATCATCAACTTTTATATACAGCTAGACAGTTATTAATGAGCAAGTCATATGGTGTAGATACTGCGATAAGCAAAGTTCCAGCAAAATTTAAAAATGATGCTGGTTTAAATTATGATCGTTTAAAATGGAGACGTAAAAGAGGTAGAGTTGATAGTTCATTAGAAATTTTACTTAAAATAAAAAATACAAAAGATTATTTAGTAAGACCAGATAAGTGGTGGTTAGAAAGATCAATAATATCAAGATCTTTAATTTATAAAAAAAAGTACGAACTTGCATATAAAGTAGCTAGCAAACATGCTTTAGAGGAAGGTCCGGAATATGCAGAAGCAGAATGGATGAGTGGATGGATAGCTTTGAGTTTTTTAAATGATCCATTACTTGCAACAGAACATTTTAATAATTTTTATAATAATGTCGGTTACCCTATTAGTTTATCAAGAGGAGCATATTGGTTAGGTCGCGCTTATGAAAAAATGGGAAAAAAAGATCTTTCTTTTAAGTGGTATGAAGAAGGTTCAAAATTTCTTACTACTTATTATGGCCAACTATCTTATTTAAAATTATATCCTAACGAAAACTTTTCATTAAGTGAAATGCCAAAAGTTGACAAAAAGTATAAAAAAAGTTTTTATGAAAAAAATTTAGTAAAAATTATTCATTTATTGGATGAAATTAATAAAGATAAATATGCAAAAAATATTTTAAAACATTTAGCAAATGAAAATGTCGAAAGTGGTAGTGAAATTTTAGCGGCTGAATTAGCATCAAATATATCAAGATATGATTTTGCAATTCAAATTGCTAAAGCTGCATCATATCAAAAAAGATTTATTAATGATTATAACTACCCAATAATAAGTACTCCTAAGTATGTGAATAAACGTAAAATACCTGAAACACCATTTATTTTATCTATAATAAGACAAGAAAGTGAATTTGATATAGAGGCTAATAGTCATGCTGGAGCAAAAGGTTTAATGCAGTTAATGACATATACCGCAAAACTAGTTGCTAAGCAGGCTAATCTACCATATTCAAAATCACGTTTAACTAAAGATCCAGAATATAATATAAATTTAGGATCTCATTATATAGCTGGACTAATATTAGAGTACGATGGTTCATACCCGTTTGCTATAGCAGCATATAATGCTGGACCAAAAAGAGTTAGATACTGGAAAAAAATAAATAAAAATCCCCAAAAAAAACAAATTGATTATGTAGATTGGATAGAGCTAATTAAATTTAAAGAAACTAGAAATTATGTTCAAAGAGTTTTGGAAAATTATAATGTTTATAGATATATTGTAGAAAAAAAACCCATAAAAATGAAAGATTTCTTTAAAAATGATCCTCTATATTAATGGCGGTGAGGGAGGGATTCGAACCCTCGATAGATCTTTCGACCTATGACGAGTTAGCAACCCGCTGCTTTAAACCAGGCTCAGCCACCTCACCTTTTTCTTTATTAGTGTGTAACTTGAAATCATTGAATATTCAATATTAATCAAGTAATTTTGTGCAAATTATGAAAAATAAATATTCTATATTTTCACTAATAAAAAATGCTTTTAGTTATCATGAGAATTGGCAAAGAGCTTGGAGAGATCCCGAACCAAAAAAAGAATATGACGCTATAATTATTGGTGGTGGTGGCCATGGCTTAGCTACTGCTTATTATTTGGCAAAAAAACATAACATGACAAATATTGCAGTTGTAGAAAAAAGTTGGATTGGTGGCGGTAATACTGGAAGAAATACTACTATTATTCGTTCAAATTATTTATGGGATGCTAGCGCAGGATTATATGATCATGCATTAAAAATTTGGGAAGGTCTGTCTCAAGAATTAAATTACAATGTTATGTTTAGTCAAAGAGGCGTAATGAATCTTGCACACAATCTTCAAGATGTGAGAGATTTACAAAGGAGAACTCATGCAAATAGACTAAATGGTATTGATGCTGTTTATTTAAACACCAAAGAAGTTAAAAAATTTTGTCCAATTATTAATACTTCCCCTAATATAAGATATCCAGTTTTAGGAGGAACATTACAAAGGAGAGCTGGGACAGCTCGTCATGATGCTGTAGCGTGGGGTTATGCAAGAGGGGCTGATGACATGGGCGTCGATATTATTCAAAATTGTGAAGTTAAAGGAATAAAAAGAAACGGCGACAGTATTGAAGGTATAGAAACAACAAAAGGATATATAAAATCAAAAAAAATTGGAGTTGTTGCTGCTGGTCATTCAAGTGTTATTGCTAATATGGTTGATTTAAAATTACCTCTTGAAAGTAAGCCTTTACAGGCTTTAGTATCAGAACCAGTAAAACCAATTATAGATACTGTAGTAATGTCTAATGCAGTTCACGCTTATGTTAGTCAATCAGATAAAGGAGAGTTGGTAATTGGAGCAGGTACTGACGCTTATGTTTCTTACACACAAAGAGGAAGTCATGATGTTGTTGAAGGTACTTTAAAAGCAATATTAGAGCTCTATCCTATTTTTAGTAGAATGAAAATGTTAAGACAATGGGGAGGAATTGTAGATATTTGTCCTGATGCTAGTCCAATAATTAGTAAAACACATATTAAGGGATTATATTTTAATTGTGGTTGGGGAACTGGTGGATTTAAAGCAACACCTGGTTCGGGTGATTTGTTTGCTCACACTATAGCTAATGACGAACCTCATAAACTAAACGCTGATTTCAATATTAATAGATTTGTAAGTGGTGATCTTGTAGACGAACATGGAGCGGCTGCTGTAGCACACTAATGTTTTTAATTAATTGTCCATATTGTGGTGAAAGAGATCAAAGTGAATTTTCTGCTGGTGGAGAGGCACATATTGAAAGACCAAAGCAACCAACCGAATTAAGTGATGATCAATGGGCAGAATATCTTTTTATGAGAAAAAATATTAAAGGAGTTCAATTTGAACGATGGAATCACGCTCACGGATGTAGAAAGTGGTTTAATATGGTTAGAGATACATCTAACGATAAAATTCATGCTGTTTATAAAATGGGAGAAAAACCCCCTATTAAATAATGACCAGAAATTTAAGAATAACAAATAACAAGTTTATTGATCAAACATCTAGGATTTCCTTTAAGTTTGACGGTAAAACATTATATGGTTTTAAAGGTGATACATTAGCATCAGCTTTATTAGCAAATAATATTCACCTTGTTGGAAGAAGCTTTAAATATCATCGTCCAAGAGGAATAATGACATGCGGTTCTGAAGAGCCTAATGCAATCTTACAAGTTGGAAATGATCCTTCAATGACAGAGCCAAATACAAGAGCAACTGAAATAGAATTATATGAAGGTTTAGTGGCATCAAGTCAAAACTGCTGGCCAAGTGTTAATTTTGACATGGGAGCCGTAAACAATTTCTTCTCCCCTATTATACCAGCAGCTTTCTATTATAAAACATTTATGTGGCCTACTAATTTTTGGAAATTATATGAATACTTCATAAGAAAGTCTGCTGGCCTAGGCAAATCGCCTACCGAACCAGACAAAGATATTTATGATCATAGATATTTACACTGTGATGTTTTGGTTGTTGGTGGAGGTATATCTGGAATAATGGCTGCAAAAATAGCAGCTAAGAATAATTTAAATACTGTATTAATAGACGACAAAAATGTTTTAGGTGGAACTACTCTTTTCCAACAAAATGAATGTTTTAAGATAAACAACTCTTATTCAAATGAGTGGATAAAAAAAGAAATTGAAACTTTAAATTCACTTAAAAATTTAACAATAAAAACAAGAACATCATTAGCTGCTTATCATAATTACAACTATCTTTTAGCTAGAGAAAATTTAACTGATCATTTAGATTTAAATGAAAAAAAAGATAAAATTCGTCAAAGGCTTTGGAAAATTAGGGCAAAAAAAGTAATTATAGCCACAGGAGCAATGGAAAGACCATTGATATTCAACAATAATGATAGACCTGGTATTATTCTTTCATATTCTATCAAAAAGTACATAGATTACTATGGGGTTAAATGTGGACAAAAAATATCTTTATTTACAAATAATGACTCAGCTTATGAAACTGCCATCTCTTTAAGTAATAGTGGTGTTAGCGTTAATTCGGTAGTTGATATAAGAGATAAAACTAATTCGTTAATAGTTAATCAAGTTGAAAAATTAGGTATTAAAATTCATTGGAAATCTACTGTTGTTAATACGAATGGTTACAAGAAAATTAATTCTATTGAAATAATGAAATTATCTGATGATGGTACGGCCGTTGTAGGAAAAAAAATAAAAGAAGAATGTGACTGTTTGGGTATTTCAGGAGGTTGGACACCAAGAGTACATTTGTTTACTCAGGCTGGTGGTAAACTAAAATTCAGAGATGAAGATAATGTTTTTTTACCTGATACAACAGAATTAGATCAAATAAGTATTGGATCTTGTAATGGTGATTTTGAGCTTGATAACGTAATAAAAAATTCAGTTAATTTAACTAATAAATTTTTAAAAATTAATAATAATAATTATGAAAATTTAGAAATTATTTCATCAAAAGAAATTGAAAAAAAAAATATATGGCTACTTCCATCTAATAAACATTTAGGAAAAACTAAATCATTTTTAGATTTTCAAAACGATTCTACTGCAAATGATGTAAAATTAGCTTTAAGAGAAGGTTTTAAATCAATTGAACATGTGAAACGATACACAACAACAGGTATGGCTACAGATCAAGGTAAATTATCTAATATGCATGCTCTTGGAATTATAGCTGAAACAGCAGGTGTTAAAATGGGTGAATTGGGAACAACTACTTTTAGACCTCCCTACACTCCATTAACTTTTGGTGCGATAGTTGGAAGAAATGTTGGTGAATTTTTTGATATTATAAGAAAAACACCAATGCATGAATGGCATATAGAAAATAAAGCTGAATTTGAAAATGTCGGTCAATGGAAGAGAGCCTGGTACTATCCAATAGACAATGAAAATATGTATGAAGCTGTACAAAGAGAAAGTAAAGCGGCCAGAGATAGTGCGGGTATCTTAGATGCGTCTACTCTTGGAAAAATTGACATTCAAGGAAGTGATGCTTCTGAATTTTTAAATAGAGTTTACACAAACGCATGGTCGAAACTAGAAATAGGAAAATGCAGATATGGGCTTATGCTTAATGAAGATGGAATGGTTTACGATGACGGAGTTACAACTAGATTGTCAGAAAACCACTATTTAATGACCACAACAACTGGTGGTGCTGCTAATGTTCTTTCAAAGTTAGAAGATTACTTGCAAACGGAATGGCCTGAATTAGACGTATATTTAACTTCGGTTACCGATCACTATGGTACTATAAGTATCTGCGGACCTAACTCAAAAAAAATTCTTTCAAAAATAATTCCTGATCTAATCTTATCTGATAAAGATTTTCCACACATGTCTTTCAAAAATGCATTAATTGATAATATAAATTGTAGAGTAATGAGAATTAGTTTTACCGGTGAACATAGTTATGAAATTAATATTCAATCGTCATACGCTAAATCTGTTTGGGAAAAATGCTTCGAAGCTGGTAAAGAGTTTAACATTACACCTTACGGAACAGAAACGATGCACTTACTCAGAGCAGAAAAAGGATTTATAATAGCAGGTCAAGATACAGATGGAACAATGACTCCTGTAGACTTACACATGGATTGGATAATTAGTAAAAAGAAATATGATTTTATTGGTAAAAGATCTTTATACAGAAGTGATACAATTAGAGAAGATAGGAAACAACTGGTTGGATTATTAACCGAAGATCCAAATGAAATATTAGAAGAAGGTGCACAAGTTGTTGCCGAAACAAATAAGCAACCAGTAGAAATGCTTGGTCATGTTACCTCTAGTTATTTTAGTCCAAATTTAAATAAATCAATTGCCCTTGCTGTAGTAAAAAATGGTAAAAAATTGAAGGGTCAAAAAATGTTTGTTCCAATGAAAAACAAAATAATTAATGTAACAGTAACAGATACAGTTTTTTTAGATAAAGAAAACAAAAGGTTGAATGCTTAATTTTAATACTCCAATTTCTGATACTAAAGAATATTCTGAAATAAAAATTTCAGAGGTAGAGCCTATTCTTAAAATTAACTTGAGAGGCAAAAATAGAGATTTTATAACTAAAATAGGAAAAGAATTATCTATAATTACTCCTGTTGAACCCAATACATCTTCGAGTAACGAAAAATTAAATCTTCTTTGGTTGAGTCCAGATGAATGGTTTTTGTACTCAAATACTAAGATTGATGTGAAAGTTGGCAGGGTTTTAGAAGATAAACTTTTTAATGAAATTTCTAAACTAAAAATAGGTTCTGTTACGAATGTTTCTGACCATTGGATAATGATTAATTTAAAAGGCGCAAAAATTTTTGAATTATTATCAGCTGGTTGTCCATTTAATTTTAATAATTTTAAAAATTCAAAAGGCGCTGTAACACAAACTTTAATTAATCATACTGATGTAATCATTCATAATAAAAATATTGATGATTTAAATTTATTTGTTAGAAGATCTTTTTCTGAACATTTATGGTCATGGATGAACGACAGTGCTAGATTTATTTAATTTAATCTTAAAATAATAAATTATTATAAAAAAATAAGAAATTGAGAAAAACCAATTAATACCTACCCACAACCAAAAGAAAGTTTCAAAACTCGCATTTATATATTTTGCTATATAGAATACTGCAATTGGATTAAGAACATTTCTAAAAAAATTAGAAATCATTGCATTTTCTGATTTTTTTAAAGCCATAAAGAACCCATTAGATAGAAAAAAAACAGGATAAGCAGGCAAAGCAAAAGCTGAAATTTTTAAATATCTTTTTCCATATTCAATTACTTCAGGATCATTTGAAAAAAAACTTGTAATTACACTTGCAGATAAAAATACCAAAGCTCCAGCTGTAATCATTATTATAAAAGCATATTTAATAGCTGTAAAATAGGTTTCTTTTATTCTGTCAAGATTGTCGGCTCCATAGTTTTGGGCTATTATAGATATAATGGCTGTATTGATTCCAAGTATTGGAAGAAGAACTACTTGCTCAATACGTGTACCAACACCATATCCAGCAACAGCATATTCTCCTGATTGACCTACGTAAGTAAAAATTATTGCAGCAGCTAGAGCATATCCACATATAGAAACTGAAATTGGCATAGATTGAAAAAAGATATTTTTAAAAAATAAAAATCGTGGTACTAAATATTCTTTTGTAATATTTCTTACTCTTTCATTTTTAAGTACTTTAAATAAAATAATTAAAAAAGAGACCAGTTGAGAAATAATTGTAGCTATACCTATGCCCTTAACTCCAAAAGCAGGTATAAATAAAAAACCGAATATTAAAATAGGATTTAATATTATGTTTAAAGAAAATGATAGAACTAAAACGTTACGGTAGGTTTTTGTATCACCTTCAGCATGAAGTAAAGAGTTTAAAGAAACAACTAATATAAACAAAAAAGAACCTGAATAAATAATATTAGTATATTCAAGACCTAAAAATGCAACTTCTTCCGTTGAACCCATTAAAAAAAATACATCTTCTGAATAATACAAACCTAAAAAAGTAATAAAAATAGAAATTAAAATTCCATAATAAATAATATGAGAAAAATAATTTAATGCTTTTTTATTATCTTTTTCTCCAATACTGTTCCCTATTAAAGATGTTCCAGCAACAGTCACGCCAATAGATGTTGCAATAATAATAAAATATATTGGAAAAGATTTACTTAATGCAGATAATGCTTCTGGAGAGATTTTTCCTGCAAAAAAAGTATCAACAACATTATAAAGAGTTTGAAATAATGTTCCTACCATAGCAGGAACGGCAAGTTTTCTAACTAGTTTGGGTATGTTATCTTTTAGCAAATCCATATTTAAAATTCTTTTTGGAATATATGTTTTTTTCCAAGTTTTTTTGCAACATTTATTTGCTTTTGTCTCATTCTAAATCTTTCTTTTTGCGAGTTTGTGAGAGTATCGTGACAATTTGGACATGAAACACCCTCCTCATATTTAAATGATTTTTTATCTATAATAGATATCGGCTTTCTACATCCACTACACATAGCATAGGTGCCGTTTTTCAATCCATGTTTTAAAGAAATTCTATTATCAAAAACATAACATTCACCTTTCCATAAACTTTTGTTTTTCTTTATTTTTTTTAGGTAATTAATTATTCCACCCTTTAATTGATATACATTATTAAAACCTTTTTTTTTTAAATAAACACTTGCTTTTTCACATCTTATTCCACCAGTACAAAACATTGCTATAGTTTCTTTTTTATCTAACTTTTTAAGATAATTTGGAAATTCTCTAAAATTATTAATTTCTGGATTAATTGACCCTTTAAATGTACCAACCTTATATTCGAATGGTTTTCTAGCATCAATCAATATTATTTTTTTATTGCTAATAAATTTATTCCATTTACTTGGTTCTAGATGGTTGTTAGTTTTTCTTTTTGATATTTTTATTCCCATTGGAACAACTTCTTTTTTAATTTTAACTTTACCTCTATGAAATATTTGAAATTTACTTTTAGTTAAATTTTGACTATCAAATTTTATAAAATTAAAAGTTTTTTTAATTTTTTTAATCACTAGTTCTAAATCTTTTTTGTTAGAAGATATAGTTCCATTAATTCCTTCACTAGAAATGATTATTGTGCCTCTAATTTTATATTTATTGAAAATATCACTTAATGATTTTTTAGCTTTTTTAATACTGTATATTTTTTTAAACTTATAGAAACCTGAAATATAGAACATTATAATTTTCTACAAACACTTAAACCATCACCTACAGGAATAATTAAATTTTCAACTCTTTTATCTTCATTAACATAAGTGTTAAATTCTCTTATACTTACAGTTAATTTATCTTGCTTATTAACATCTACAACTTCGCCATGCCATAAAACATTATCTATTATAATTAAACCATCTTTATCGACTAAATCGAGTGAATGATTAAAATAATTTTTGTAATTTTCTTTATCAGCATCAATAAACACTAAATCAAATTTTTGTTTATTATCATTTATATTCTTTAAGCTTTCTAATGCTGGGGCAATAATTATTTTAATTTTATTCTCTTGAGATGCTTTTTTGAAAAAGTTTACTGCGAACTTACTAGTTTCATGATTTTTATCTAATGCTAGAACTGACCCATCTTCTGGTAAAGCTAAAGACATAGATAAAGTACTTAATCCTGTAAAAGTACCAATTTCTAAAATTTTTTTTATTTTTAAAGATTTAATTAATAAATGTAAAAAATGACATTGAGATATAGAGACTTGCATTCTTTTAATATCTCCAAGTTTTTCATTATGTTTGATTATTTCTTTTTGAACAGGATGAAGTTCTATTGAATTATTATTTATATATTCTTCAATTTCCTTATTAACAGTAAGATTTGAACCCATTCTACTTAAGTTTCTTTTTTAATAATTCATTAACTAGTTGAGGATTTGCTTTACCACCAGAAATTTTCATAGCTTGTCCTACAAAGAAACCAAAAAGTTTTTCTTTTCCTAGCTTAAATTCTTTTACTTTATCGGGATTTTCATTAATAACTTTATCTATTAATTTTTCTAGTTCTTTTGGATCACTTTCTTGTTTTAGGTTCTTCTCTTCAATAATTTTTTGAGGATCTTTATCATCCTCAGCCATCATTTCAAAAACAGATTTTGCAATTTTACCAGAAATTGTACCCTTTTTTATTAAATCAACTAATTTTGATAGATTTATTGCACTAATAGGACTTTCTGTAATATCTAGGTTTCTTTCATTTAATAAAGCAAATAATTCTCCTGTTATCCAGTTGGTAGCTAACTTAACATCTGTGTTTTTAATTACTTCTTCAAAATATTTTGAAGTTTCAATATCTGACACTAGTATATTAGCTTCGTATGAAGATAATTTAAATTTTTCTATAAATCTCTTTTTCTTTTCATCTGGCAATTCAGGAATATTTTTTTTTAGATCATTAATAAATTCATCTGTAAGAACGAGCGGCAAAAGGTCTGGATCCGGAAAATACCTATAATCATGGGCATCTTCTTTACTTCTCATTGATCTTGTTTCATTTTTTTTAGTATCAAACAATCTTGTTTCTTGATCTATTTTTCCACCATTTTCTACTATATCTACTTGTCTATTTGCTTCATAATCAATTGCCATTTGCATAAACTTAATTGAGTTTACATTTTTAATTTCGCATCTTGTGCCTAAGTTTGTACTACCCATTTTTCTTACTGAAACATTTACATCAGCTCTCAAAGAGCCTTCTTGCATATTTCCATCGCAAGTACCTAAATATCTCATTATAGACCTTAGCTTTTTAATATAAATATTTACTTCTTCTAAAGATCTTAAGTCAGGTTTGCTCACAATTTCCATTAAGGCTACTCCTGATCTATTTAAATCAACAAATGTATTTTGCGGATCTATATCATGAATACTTTTACCGGCATCTTGCTCTAAATGTAATCTTTCAATGCCAACAGTTTTCTCACCACTTGGCAAATCTAAAACAACAGACCCTTCGCCAACAATAGGACTTTTGTATTGTGAAATTTGATAACCTTGTGGTAAATCTGCATAAAAATAATTTTTTCTGTCAAAAATTGATTTTTTATTTATTTTTGCTTTTAACCCGATGCCAGTCTTTACCGCTTGTTTAATACAAAATTCATTTATTACTGGTAGCATTCCTGGAAAAGCTGCATCTACAAGGCTTACTTGAGTATTTGGTTCACTACCAAATTTTGTTGGTGATTCAGAAAATAATTTAGATTTTGACAGTACTTGAGCATGAACTTCTAAACCTATTACAACTTCATATTCGTTGTTATTTCTTTTGATTAAATAATTTGATTTATTTTTAGACATCAAATCCACCAATCAGTTATTTTATTTTTAAATTTAATTTGTTGCTCCATTGAAAAAGCTATATTAAGAATATTTTGCTCATCAAAAGCTTTACCAATTATCTGAAGACCTAAAGGAAGTCCGTTTGAATCATGGCCTGCAGGAATAGAAATCGCAGGAATACCTGCCAAATTAACAGGAACTGTGAATATATCATTTAAATACATTGAAACTGGATCGTTAGTTTTTTCTCCGATTTTAAATGCTGAGTTTGGAGTTGATGGTGTTAAAATAGCATCAACTTTTTTGTAAGCATCGTCAAAATCATTTTTGATTAATCTTCTAACTTTTTGAGCCTTTAAATAATAAGCATCGTAGTATCCTGATGATAAAACATAGGTACCTATCATTATTCTTCTTTTTACTTCATTACCAAATCCTTCAGATCTAGTTTTCTCATACATATCAATTAAATTATCTCCTTTTGCTCTAAAACCATATTTTACACCATCATATCGTGCCAAATTTGATGATGCTTCTGCGGGAGCAACTATATAATAAGCTGGCAAGGCGTAGCTTGTGTTTGGCAAAGAAATATCGATAACTTCGGCACCTGCATCTTTAAGTATATTTACTCCTTTTTGCCATAACTCTTCTATTTCTTTAGACATTCCGTCTACTCTATATTCTTTAGGAATTCCTATTTTTTTACCTTTTATAGAATTAGTTAAATTATTTAAATAATTACCTCTTTTAAAATCAACAGAAGTAGAGTCTTTTTTGTCATAAGAACTTATAACTTCAAATAATAGAGAACAATCCTTAACATCTTTAGTCATTGGGCCAGCTTGATCTAAAGATGATGCGAAAGCAACTATTCCATATCTCGAACAACTGCCATAGGTTGGTTTAAGGCCAACAGTTCCAGTAAATGACGCAGGTTGTCTAATTGAACCACCAGTATCTGTGCCTATAGTTATCGGAGTTAAGTTTGCTGCTAAAGCAGAAGCAGAACCACCAGACGAACCACCCGGTACTAAATTTGCTCCTAAAGGACTTTGTACATTTCCAAAGTAACTTGTTTCATTTGATGATCCCATTGCAAATTCATCACAATTAAGTTTACCCAAAAGTATTCCACCTTCTTTCCAAAGATTGTCTGTAATTGTTGATTCATATGTAGGAATAAAATTTTCTAATATTTTACTTGCAGCCGTAGTTTTTAAATCTTTTGTACAAAATAAATCTTTAACCGCTATAGGTATACCAGCTAATTTTTTTTTAAAGTCAGGTTTTTGATCAAAATTTTTAGCTTCTTCTAAGGCTTTATCAAAATTTTCTGTAATATAAACATTTAACTTTTTAGATTTTTGTGATCTGTCAATAAATGTTTTGGTAACTTCTTCAGATGACAATTCTCTATTTTTGATTTTCTCAACTAATTTTACTAACGTTAAATCTAGTATACCGTTCATTATTCAACCACTTTCGGTACTACAAAAAAGTCTTTGTTATCTTCAGGTGAATTTTTTAAAATTTGGTCTCTAATATTTAAAGATTTAATTTCATCTTTTCTTAACTGAAGCACTGTATCAGCTACAGATGTAAGCGGATCAACTTTTCCTGTATTAAGTTGATTTAATTTTTCTATAAACTTAAATATCGAATTAAGGTCTTTTTCCAATTTTTTAGCTTTTTCTTCATCAACGGAAATTCTTGATAATTTTGATATATGTTTTACTGTTTTAAGATCAATTGTCATGTGATAGTTAAGTATTATGCAAACTATCACTTAAGTTTGAAAGATACAATATGATCACTTTAGATGAATTAAAAAATAAAATTACTAATAAATCACGATTATTAGGTTTAGACTTGGGAACTAAAAGAATCGGTATAGCGATATGTGATGATAGACAATCAATTGCTACACCATTAATTACTATAAAAAATGATGGTCTTAAAAAATTAGTTGATGAGCTAAAACTGATAATAAGAGAAAATAACATCGATGCCATTGCTGTCGGCAATCCAATTAACATGGATGGATCACTAGGTCCTTCAGCTCAATCAGTAAAAGATATATGTTTATATATATCTAAAAACATAAAAATACCTCTTTGTCTTTGGGATGAGAGATTATCAACAATTGGTGCATTTAATTTATCTAGTGAATTAGATATTAATGTTTCGAAAAAACTTAAAAATATAGATAAAAATGCTGCTGCATTTATTCTACAAGGGGTTTTAGATTATTTGAAAAATTAATACTTGCGTTATTGAAGGTTAATAGTTATAGAGTTAGTTTTAATGGCAACTAAATCATCAAAGGCTGTTAAAATATCCCAAAAACATCTTTTAGGAATTCAAGATTTATCGATTGGAGATGTAAATTATATTCTTACAGAAGCAAAACAATTTATCCTACTAAACCGAAGTAAAAATAAAAAATTAGATACTTTAAGAGGCAAAACTCAAATAAATTTATTTTTTGAACCTTCAACAAGAACACAAAGTTCATTTGAACTTGCGGGTAAAAGATTGGGCGCTGATGTAATGTCAATGAACATAGTTAATTCTGCAATTAAAAAAGGTGAAACATTAATTGATACTGCTATGACATTAAACGCGATGCATCCTGATTTGATTGTTATAAGACATCAAGACTCTGGTGCCTGTAATTTGTTATCACAAAAAGTAAATTGTACAGTTATAAATGCTGGTGACGGCAGAAGAGAACACCCAACACAAGCTCTGTTAGATGCTTTAACAATAATAGAAAAAAAAGGAAAAATTCAAGGTTTAAAAATTGCAATTTGTGGTGACATTTTACATTCAAGAGTAGCTAGATCAAATATCTATTTATTAACTATGTTGGGTGCTGAAGTAAATATAATAGCTCCCACTAATTTAATGCCAAAAGATTTAGAAAAATTTGGTATTAATAAATTTTCAGATATGAAAAAAGGATTAGAAAGTTGTGACATTGTAATGATGTTGAGACTTCAAAATGAAAGAATGAATACTTCTTTCCTTGCATCTAACAGAGAGTATTATGAATATTATGGTTTGACTCCTGATAAATTAAATTGTGCAAAGGAAGATGCTTTAATAATGCATCCAGGTCCTATGAACAGAGGAATTGAAATTGATACAAATTTGGCAGACGACATCAATAAAAGTGTAATTCAGGAACAAGTTGAGTTGGGAGTTGCTGTTAGGATGGCTTGTTTAAAAATTTTTTGTGAATAAATGAAAAAGAAATATTTTTTAAATGCAAATATAATAGATCCTCATAACTCTCTAAATGAGGTTGGTGGTTTAATAATAAATGAAGAAGGAAAAGTTGAAGCTATAGGTAAAAAAGTTAATGAGAATAACATTCCTTCCAGAGAAAAGTATATAAATCTTAAAGGCAAACATATATTTCCAGGTCTTGTTGATATGCGTGTGTTTGTTGGTGAACCAGGTTATGAATATAAGGAAAATTTTAGAACTTTAAGCAATGCTGCATTATCAGGTGGAGTTACTTCTGTTGTGACCATGCCAAATACAAATCCAATAATTGATAATGTTTCTATGGTAGATTTTCTTAAACGTAGAGGACGAGACAAATCAAAAATTAATATTTTCCCAACAGCTTCTTTAACAAAAAATCTTGAAGGTACAAATATGACTGAATTTGGCTTGTTACAAAAAAAAGGAATAATTGGTTTTACTGATGGATCTAAAACTATTCAAAACACACGTTTAATGTCCAGAATAATGAATTCAGCTTATGACTTAAATGCTTTAATAATTCAACATGCGGAAGACTCAGATTTAGCTGAAAAAGGTATGATGAATGATGGAATTATATCCACAAAACTTGGTTTGCAAGGTATTCCTGAAGTGGCGGAAAAAATTTTAATTGAAAGAGATTTGTCATTACTTGAAGAATACAAATGCAGGTATCATATAGCTCAAATTTCTTCTGCAAAATCTGTTTCTATTATTGAAGAAAAAAAAAATTTTTTAAAATTTACATGTGGAGTATCCATAAACAACCTATCATTAAATGAAAATGATATAGGTGATTTCAGAACATTTTTAAAGTTATCACCTCCTCTACGCACTGAAGATGATAGAGTTGCTTTAGTAGAAGGAATAAAAAATGAAACAATAGATGTTATTGTATCAGATCATAAACCAGAAGATGAAGAGCAAAAGAGACTTACATTTGCTAAAGCAGCCACTGGTTCATCAGGTATAGAAACTTTATTATCTCTTTCTTTAGAATTGTTTCATAATGGATCTATAAAATTGGACACCCTAATAAAAACACTTACATGTAATCCTGCTAAAATACTTAAAATTAATAAAGGTAATTTAACACAAGGAAATAATGCTGATTTTTGTATAGTTGATATAAATAAACCTTGGGTTGTTAAAAAAGAAAACTTACTTTCAAAATCAAAAAACACATCAATAGAAAACAAAAAATTACAAGGCAAAGTAACAAATACTTTTGTTAACGGCGAAGAATTATATAAAATATAATAATGGAATTATTTATAATAATTATCTCATCATATTTAATGGGATCTATTCCATTTGGTTATATTTTAACAAAAACTTTTCTTAATAAAGATATAAGAAATATAGGATCGGGAAATATTGGTGCTACAAATACACTAAGAACAGGAAATAAATTTATTGGTTATAGCACATTAGTATTAGATATATTAAAGGCAGTTATACCAATAATTTATATTAAATTTAATTTTACTGAATATATTTATGTTTCATCTTTAAGTGTATTTATTGGTCATGTTTTTCCTTTATGGTTAAAATTTAAAGGAGGTAAAGGAGTGGCAACTTATGTAGGTATTTTATTTTGTATAAATATAATATTTGGGATCATTTTTATATTCACTTGGTTATTATTATATTTTATTTCAAAGTATTCATCTCTGTCTTCATTAATAGCAAGTATAAGTATTCCTTTTTACATCCTATTCTTTCTTGAAGGTAAAAATATATTTTTTTTTCTTATTATGTTTGTTTTAATTTTTTTTACTCACAGAGAAAATGTTAAAAGATTGATAAATAAAGAAGAATCTAAGACAAAAATTTATTAATTTGACTATCTAATTCATTTATGTAGTTTTCAAATTAATGAATTTAGTAATCGTTGAAAGTCCAGCAAAAGCCAAAACTATAAATAAATATTTAGGTTCAAATTATAAAGTATTGGCTAGTTATGGACATATAAGAGATTTGCCATCTAAAAATGGTTCTGTTGATCCTGATAATAAGTTCAAAATGATTTGGGAAATAGATAGTTTTTCCAAAAAATATTTAAAAGAAATAGTAGAAGTTGTCAAAGATTCTGAAAAAGTAATATTAGCAACTGATCCAGATCGTGAAGGTGAAGCTATAGCTTGGCATGTTAAAGAATACTTAGATGAAAAAAAATTATTAAAAGATAAAAAAATTGAAAGAGTTGTATTTAATGAAATTACTAAAAAAGCTGTAAGTCATGGAATTGAAAATCCTAGATCAATTGAAACACAGTTAGTTGATGCATATATGGCAAGAAGAGCGTTAGACTATCTTGTTGGTTTTAATATTTCACCAATTCTGTGGACAAAGCTTCCAGGATCAAAATCTGCAGGAAGAGTGCAATCTGTAGCTCTTAGATTGCTGACTGAAAGAGAACATGAAATTGAAATTTTTAAACCTGAAGAATTTTGGACTTTAAATATTATTTTTAAAACAAAAGAAAATAATCTAATAACATCAAATATAAATCAACTAAATGGAAATAAAATTGAAAAATTTTCATTTAAAAATAAAGAACAAATTAATTTAGCTATAAATGAAATTAAAAATAATAAATATGAAATTACGGATATTAGTTCTAAAATTTATTCTAGGAATCCTTTGGGACCATTTACAACATCAACTTTACAGCAAGTAGCATCAAGCAAATTAGGTTTTGGCGCGTCAAGAACAATGCAAATAGCGCAAAGACTTTATCAAGGTATCGATATAGATGGAGATGCAGTTGGATTAATAACTTATATGAGAACTGATGGCACTAATATTTCTAAAGATAGTATTGATAATTTTAGAATTTTTATTAGTGAAAATTATGGAAAAGATTACTTGCCAGAAAGCCCATTAAATTATTCTGGAAAAAAGGCCAAAAATGCACAGGAAGCTCATGAAGCAATAAGACCAACTGAAATTACCAGAAATCCAGATAGTCTGAAAAAATATTTAAGTACAGATCAACACAAACTGTATAATTTAATTTGGACAAGAGCTTTATCATCACAAATGCAATCTGCAAAATTTGATAGAAAAACAATAACAATTTCCTCTGTTGATAGGAAAAATATTTTTAAGTCTAGTGGATCAGTAATAAAATTTGATGGATTTTTAAAATTATCAAATCTGAATGAAAATGATGAGGATGATAAAATACTTCCAGATGTAAACAAAGGTTCTATAGATTTAAATGAATTTAAAGATGAACAACATTTTACACAACCTCCGCCTAGATATTCAGAAGCTAGTTTAGTAAAAAAATTAGAAGAACTAGGTATAGGAAGACCTTCTACTTATGCTAGCATAATTTCTGTTATCGCAAATAGAGGTTATGCTGATATTAATAACAAAAGATTTTTTCCAACTGATAGGGGAAAATTACTATCTGCTTTTTTAGAAAAATTATTTTCAAAATATGTTGATTATGATTTTACCGCACGATTAGAAGATCAACTAGATGATATTACTTCTGGCAAAGAGAATTGGATAAAGGTTTTAGAACTTTTTTGGAAAGATTTTAATTTAAATGTCTCTAATGTTAAAGAAAAGAGAACACGTGAAGTTCTTGATTTATTAAATGAAAGTCTTGGATCTCTAATATTTGAGTTAGATAATAATGGTGAAATTGATAGAAAATGTAAGTTATGTAAAAGTGGTGAACTTAGTTTAAAAAATAGCTTTAGAGGAGGTGCTTTTATAGGCTGCTCAAACTATCCTGAATGTAAGTTTACAAGACCATTATCTAAAGCAAAGGCCGCTCAACAATTAAGTTTGGCTGAACCTAAAATTATAGGTAAAAATGATGATGGAGAAGATATTTTTCTTAAAATTGGAAGATTTGGCCCATACTTACAATATAAAAATAAAGATATTGAAATAACAAAAAAACCTAAAAAAAAAACAAAAGGAAAAAAGAATGAAGAAAATTTAAAAAATGTCTCAATACCTAAAGGAATTGATATTGAAAAAATAGATTTAGATAAAGCAAAATTTCTATGTTCCTTGCCAATTTCTTTAGGCAAACACCCTGATAATGATAAAGATATATCTTTAAATGTTGGAAGATTTGGTCCTTATCTTAAATGTGAAAATAAATCAGCAAGATTAGAAAATGTAGAAGAAATATTTTCAATAGGTTTAAATAGAGCTATTACATTAATAGCTGAAGCTAAACCTGGCCGAATCTCTTCATCTTTAATTAAAGATCTTGGTCAACATCCTGAAGATAAAAAACCAGTAAGAATAATGAAAGGTCAATATGGTCCTTATATTAAATATAAATCTTTAAATGCAACGATTCCTGAAGAAAAAGATCCTACTGAATTGTCAATGGATGATGCAATAATTTTAATTGAGAAAAGAAAAGAATACGATATTAATAAAAAAAGAAAAAAAAAATGAAAAAAATAATCACGTTAATATTTATAACTATTTTATTTTGTGCAAATGTTTATAGTGATGAAACAAAAGATTGCTCTGAATTTAAAAAGACCTCAGCTAAATACTTGAAATGTAAAAGTGGAAATGTAGGAAAAAAATTAAATATTTTTGCAAAAGGTAAAAAATTCTTTCAAAAAACTATAGACTATCAAAAAAAAGCATATGGAAATGCCGGTAAATCAGATTAAATGAGTGTTGAAGATAATTTAAAAAAACTAAATTTAAACCTTCCTAAACCTGCTGATCCAGTAGGATCATATGTGGCAACAAAAATTGCAGGAAAATTACTTTTTATATCTGGCCAAATATCAATAAATGGTAAAGGAGAATTAATAAAAGGCAAAATTGGAAAAGAATTAAATGTGGATGATGGATATGAAGCTGCTAAAAGATGTGCATTAAGTATAATTTCTCAAGCA
>CACDEK010000021.1 GCA_902551735.1 uncultured Pelagibacteraceae bacterium
AGATTTAATTGTGAAATTTCATCAAATGAATGGTGAAGATTCTGTGTATGTGCCTGGTTGGGACTGTCATGGTTTGCCAATAGAATGGAAAATTGAAGAGCAATATAAAAAAAACAAAAAAAATAAAAATGAAGTTCCAATTAATGAGTTTAGAAAAGAGTGTAGAGAATTTGCTACCAAATGGATTGGAGTTCATAAAAAACAGTTTAAAAGATTAGGTGTTATAGGAGATTGGGAAAATTATTATTCTACTATGAGTTTTGATGCTGAAGCTCAAATTGTAAGAGAATTAGGAAAATTTTTAAAAGAGGGTAGTTTGTATAGAGGATATAAACCTGTACTTTGGTCAACAGTAGAAAAGACAGCACTAGCAGATGCTGAAGTTGAATATATGGATCATAAATCAGATACAATATATTCGGCTTTCAAAATAAAAAAATCAAGCAATGAAAAACTTATAGGAAGCGAAGTTATAATCTGGACAACAACACCATGGACTATACCTGCTAATAAAGCATTGGCATATAATGAAAAACTTAATTATGTAACCCTAAAAATAGAAGATGAAAATGAATTTAAAGATAGACAAATAATAGTAGCTGAAGATCTTCTAGAATCTGTATTAGAAAATTGTAATATTAAAAAATATAAAAAAATTCTTAGTTTTTCAGGTAAAGATTTTAAAAATACAATTTGTAAACATCCATTTTCATCAATTGGATTTGATTATGATATTCCCATGTTAAAAGCAAGTTTTGTAACCACAGAGCAGGGCACAGGTATAGTTCATTGTGCTCCAAGTCATGGACCAGATGATTTTAATTTATGTTTAAAAAATAATATCAAAGCCCAGGAGACAGTTGATGACGATGGAAAATATACAAAGCATGTTCCATTATTTAATGGAATTCATATTTTTAAAGCAAATAAAATTATTATTGAAAAATTAAAAGATCAAAGTAACCTTTTATTTAACGGAGAATTAATTCATTCATATCCTCATTCTTGGCGATCAAAAGCTCCTCTGGTTCACAGAGCTACTCCACAGTGGTTTATTTCAATGGAAAGCCATGATTTGAGAAAAAAAGCATTAAAAGCAATTGATGAAACTGCATTTTATCCGAATAAAGGAAAGGAAAGGCTTAAATCAATGATTGAATTAAGACCTGATTGGTGTGTTTCAAGACAAAGAGTTTGGGGTGTGCCTATTCCAGTTTTTTTATCAAAAAAAACAAATGCAGTGTTACTTGACGAAGAAGTTATAGAAAATATTGCTAGTATTTTTGAAAAAGAAGGTGCTGACTGCTGGTTTGAAGGTGACACGCAAAGATTTTTAGGTAAAAAATATAAAAGTCAAGATTATGAAAAGATGACCGACATAGTAGAGGTTTGGTTTGATAGTGGATCTACCCATTCTTATGTTTTAGAAAAAAGGAAAGATTTAAAATGGCCTGCCTCCATGTATTTAGAAGGTTCAGATCAACATAGGGGATGGTTTCATTCTTCACTATTAGAATCATGCGGAACCAGAGGCAGAGCACCATTTGATTCTATATTGTCTCATGGTTTTGTTGTGGATGGAAAAGGTTTAAAAATGTCAAAATCATTAGGAAATATTATATCACCAGAGAATATTTTAAAAAAATATGGAGCTGATATTTTAAGAATCTGGGTTGCTGCATCTGATTACGCGGAAGATTTGAGAATAGATTATTCAATTCTAGATCAACATGCTGAGTCCTACCGAAAAATTAGAAATACATTTAGATACATACTTGGAAATTTAAATGACAAATACGAAAGGATAGATTTTGAAAAAATTGATATCAGAGAAATGCCAGAGCTAGAACAATACATGTTGAATAAAATTTATAATCTTAACAATTATTTTAATAAAAATTTTAAAAAATATAATTTTCATTCAATATATAAGGAATTATTAAATTTTTGTGCATCTGATCTTTCAGCATTTTATTTTGATATTAGGAAAGACAGTTTATATTGTGATAATTTAGAAAGTAAAAAAAGAAAATCTGCAATAAAATTTTTAAATATTATTCTTGAAATCTTGTTAAAATGGTTTGCGCCAGTTTTATCTTTTACTACTGAAGAAATATACAGTTTATTAAAAATTGATATTAAAGGAAGTATTCATCTTGAAAAATTTCCAGTTATCCCAGAAAATTGGAATAATCAAAACTTAACAAAAAAATGGTCTGAACTTATAAAAATAAGAGATAAATGTAATAGTAGCATAGAACAAAAAAGAGCATCAAAAGAAATTGGTTCAAGTCTAGAAACAAATTTAATTATTTATATGAATGAAAGCTTAATAAATTTGTCAAAGGAAATAGATTTTTCTGAGTTATGTATTACTTCAGACGTTAAAATTGAAAAAATAAAAGATAATAATTCAGAAGAAATTATAGTTGAGACATTTAAAGCCAAAGGAAATAAATGTCCCATTTGTTGGAAAATTAGTACTAAACCTTGTAATAGACATTTTTCATAATAAATTATTTTATGTTTAAAAATAATTTAAAAAAATTTTTAATAAGTTTCTCAATAGTAATTTTTGTTTTTTTTTTAGATAGAATTACTAAACTTTATATCTTAAATTTAGCTGAGTCAGAAAAATATGTTGATATATACTTTAACTCGTTTTTAAATTTTTATTTAATTTGGAACAAAGGAATAGGTTTTGGATTATTTCAATTAGAAAGCAGTTTTTTTTATAACTTCATTACTGCTTTAATTATAATTATAAATATAATTATTTTAGTTATGATAATTAAATCAAAAGACTATAAAATTTTTTTTTTACTTATGATTTTAGGTGGATCATCTGGCAATCTATTTGATCGACTTTATTTTAAGGCTGTTCCTGATTTTATTGATTTACATTATGAAAGTTTTCATTGGTTTATCTTTAATGTAGCTGATATATTTATTTCTATAGGCCTGATATGCCTTATTATTGCTGAATTTATTTTAAATAACAAAAAAGATAATGAAAAAAATTAAATTTTGGATAGCCGCAGTTGTTGTTTTAATGACTTTAAATTCTTGTAAGACAGTAAATGAAGGAATGGTTGGAAGCAAAAGATCAAAAAGTGGCGATGAATTTTTAGTCTATAAAAAAAAACCTTTGGTTGTTCCACCAGATTTTGAATTAATGCCTTCCCCTAAACCGTTAGAAAAAAAGAATGCTAAAATGACAGAGTCCGATGAAAGTATTGAGAGCTTGTTAAAAACAAATAAAGATGAAAATATTGGTGATTTTGAAAAAGGGAGTGACGATAGTTTAGAAAAAAGTATCCTAAAAAAAATAAAAACCAATTAATGATATCAAAAAATATCAAATTTAAAAATTTTACAATAAAATCAAAAAAAAAAAATATTGCTGGTGATTTTAAAAAATTAAAAAAAAATTTTTTTGAAAAAAAATTAAATTTATTACAAAGCTTATCTAAAAACTATAAATATAGTTATAACAAAAAAATTGTTGACAAGTATAAAAAGTTTAATAATTTTTTGGTTGTTGGAATGGGTGGTTCAATTTTAGGTACCAAAGCAATTTATCAGTTTTTAAATCATAAAATTAAAAAAAAATTTTTTTTTATAGATAATCTAAAATCTAAATTTAATTTTAAAAAAAAAAATTTTGTTAATTTAATTGTTTCAAAATCTGGAAATACTTTAGAGACAATTGTAAATTCGAATTTATTACTTAAAAATAAAAAAAATATTATCATTTCTGAGAATAAAAATAATTATTTAAATATTTTAGCAAAACAAATGAAATGTGACATTGTTGAACATAAAAATTATATTGGCGGAAGATATTCGGTTTTGTCAGAGGTAGGAATGTTACCAGCTGAACTAATGGGTTTAAAAGAAATCAAATTTAAAAAATTAAATTATCTGATTAGTAATAAAAAATTTGTCAATAATTTAATTCAAAATGTTTCGAGTATTATTAACTTAGTAAAAAGAGGTAAAAATTTATCTATATTATTAAACTATGACAATAAATCAGAAAGTTTATTTCATTGGTATCAACAATTAACTGCTGAAAGTTTAGGCAAAAAATCAAAAGGAATACTCCCAATAATTTCAACAATGCCTAGAGATAACCATAGTCTTATGCAGTTTTATTTAGATGGACCTCAAAAAAACTTTTTTACCTTTTTTTCAGTTATAGAAAAGAATACAAATAAAATTAATAGTAAATATTTATTAAAATCTCATTCTTATTTAAAAAGTAAAAATTTAGGAAAAATTCTTAATTCACAAATAAAAGCTACACAAAATGTTTTTTTTAAAAAAAAAATACCATTTAGAAGTTTTGAAATTTTAGAAAGAAGCGAAG
Source organism: uncultured Pelagibacteraceae bacterium (assembly GCA_902551735.1). Classification (GTDB taxonomy): domain Bacteria; phylum Pseudomonadota; class Alphaproteobacteria; order Pelagibacterales; family Pelagibacteraceae; genus Pelagibacter. The sequence continues at coordinate 4,373 of CACDEK010000021.1, forward strand.
ATTCCATGGGAGAACTTTTTTGTTTTTTTATTTTAGAAACTATTCTTTTAGGAAGGGCGCTTAATGTTAATCCTTTCGATCAACCATCAGTGGAATTAGTTAAAAAAGAAACAAAAAAAATACTATTAAGAAATTAGGCCAAAAATTATTTTAGATATTCCATAGGTTTTAACTTTTAAAATATTAAATTTTTTTGGATATTGTTCATCTTCCTTTTTATGTCTATGCAAAATTATAATCCCATTTTTTTTTAATAGCTTAAGATGAATAATTTCCTCTAAAAGATTTTTTATTTTTTTTTCTTTATAGGGTGGATCAAGAAAAATAATTTCAAATTTTTTTTTTTTTAACTTATTAATATTGTTTATATTAAAGATATTTTCAGTAATAATTTCTGCATTATTTTCGCATTCTAATTTATTTATGTTTTTTTTTAGAATTTTTACAGTTTCTGTAAAACTTTCACAAAAGATAACATTTTTTGATCCTCTTGATATGCATTCTAATCCAAATGATCCTACGCCTGAAAATAAATCTAGAATAGAAGATTTTTCAAAATTAAAATTCATCAAATTAGAATGTTGTAAAACATTAAATATTGACTCTTTTGTTAAATCTTTTAGTGGACGAGTATTTTTGTTTTTTGGTTCAGCTATTTTTCTTCCTCTTAATTTGCCAGCAATAATTCTAATCATTTTATAACTTTAAAACCTATATCCTTTCTGTAGAAACCATTTTGCCAGTCTAATTTTTCTATTAATTTTATTGCTTTTATTCTAGATATTTTAAAATTCTTTGAAAGAACTACAAAGTTTAGGACTCTTCCACCATTTGAGTAAATAATATTATTTTTATTTATCGTTCCCGCATGAAAAATTAATTCATTATCTTCAAGTTTTATTTTTCTAAGATTATTAATTTCTAAACTATTTTTAAAATTTTCTGGATAACCTTTTGAACAAAGAACAATACACAAACTTTTTTCTTCATGCCATTTGATCATTACTTTTTTAAGTTTATTTTCACAACATGAAGAAAATATTTCAACTATATCTGTTTTTAGACGTGGAAGAATAGTTTGACACTCTGGATCGCCCATTCTTACATTATATTCAATTAAATAAGGTTCGTTATCAATTATCATTAAGCCGGCATAAAGAAATCCTTTATATATTGCCCCCATTTTTTTCAAACCTCTTAACGTTGGAATGATAATTTTGTTCATAATTTTTTTGTCCAAAACTTCATTAATTATTGCAGAAGGTGAATATGCTCCCATTCCACCAGTATTTTTCCCTTTATCACCTTCCAAAGCTCTTTTATGATCTTGTGCTGTTTGAAATTTTTTTATAGCTTTACCATCGGTTACAATAAAATAACTCATTTCTTCCCCATCTAGAAATTCTTCGATTAAAACATTATGAGCTACTCCAAATTTTCCATTAAATATTTCTTCAACGGCTTCATTTGCAGTTTCAATTTTTTTGCAAATGTACACACCTTTTCCAGCAGCTAAGCCGTCAGCTTTAATTACTATTGGAAATTTAGAATTTTTTAAATAAACTTTTGACTCTTTAATAGATTTAAAAATCCCAAATTTTGCAGTTGGAATATTAAATTTTTTGCATAATTTTTTTGTAAAAATTTTCGAACCTTCAAGCTGTGAGGCTAATTTATCTGGTCCAAATATTTTTATTTTATGTTTTTTGAAATAATCAACAATGCCATCTACCAAAGGTTTTTCAGGACCTACTATTAGAAAATTTATTTTATAATTTATTACAAATTCTCTTATTTTATCAAATTCATCTGCTTTAATATTAACATTTTTTGCTATTAAATTTGTTCCAGCATTACCTGGAAAGCAATATATCTGAGTAACTTTTTTTGATTCCAAAATTTTACTACATATTGCATGTTCTCTTCCACCACTTCCTATAACTCCAATAATCATGTAATGTAATATATATCTTAAATATGAATAATAAGTTAGCCAAATTAGAATATTTGCCGAATAACTTTAAAATTATAGAGCAAGGTGACCATGTTATATGTGCAGTCTCAGGAAAAAAAATTTCTCTAAATAATCTTACTTATTGGAATGTAGAATTACAGGAAGCTTATTTTTCCTATAAAGAAGCTTTTTTGAAAAATGAGGAAATAATAAAAAAAAAATAATTAAATTATTTCCATCTATTATGACTCCATATCCACTGACTTGGATTGTTTAAAATCATTTTTTCTAAACATTTATTCAAATCTAATGTTATTTCCTCTATAGATGAATTTTGATCATACAATATTGGGCTATTAAATTTTATTTTAAAATAAAAATTATTAAGTCTCTCAATATAAACTGGAACAATTTTACATCCAAATTTTTTAACTAACTGAGCAGGGATTGTAGTAGTTAATGCAGAACTTCCAAAGAAATCAGCTTTAATTCCTTCACTTACTCTTTGATCGATCATTAAAGCTATAGAATAATTTTCTTTAAATGCTCTAAGGAGTTCTCTAGTACCCGTTCTACCTTTTTTAATTTGCTTTTGACAAATATATTGCTTTCTTATTCTTTCCATAATTTTGTTGAGAAAAATATTATTTAATGGTCTATAAATTGCTGCCAATTTCACTCCGGACTTTTCAATTTGCATTGCCATCAATTCAAAGTTATTAAAATGGCCAGAAATAAAAACTGTTGGTTCTTTTTTTTCCTTTATTTTATCTAATATTTCCTGTCCTTCGATAGAAATAAATTTCTCTAACTTTGAATTTCTGAATTTTTTAATAAAAACATATTCAGATAAAATTCTCCCATAGTTTTTCCACATTTTTTTATTTATTATTTCTATGTCCATATCATTAATATCTGGCAGAGCTTTTTTGATATTTGATATTATTTTTTTTTTTGATCTAAAAAAAGGTCCCATTAATTGACCGATCAATGAACCAAAATTTGAAGCAAGTTTAAATCCTAATAATTTAAAAATAGCGAATAGCAATATAATAAATACAAATTCAAAAAAATATTTAATTATCTTCATAGTTTTTTATTTATAAAATCAATTAATTCTATTTCATTTAAAATTTTTAACTTAATTTTTAAGTAATTAATTTCTTCAGATTGATTTTTATTAAGTCTATTATAATCTTTTTCTGTAGTTATTATTCTTGCATTTAGATTTTTTGCCATATCTTTAATTTTTAAAATATCTTTATTTGAATAATTATAATGATCAGGAAAAGCAATATCTCTAACTATTTTAAATTTGTTTTTTTTTAAAGTTTTTAAAAAGTTATTCGGATTTCCTATCCCTGAAAAAGAAATGTAATTATGATTTAGATCTAATGTTTCAATATTTGATGGTAAGTATATTGTTTTAAATATTCTTAAATTTGGTTTTATATTTTTGATTGTATTTTCAATTTCTATTGTATTTTCATTATTACCATTTAAAAAAATTGCATCATATTTTTTTAAACTTTTTAAATTTTCTCTAAGTGGACCAGAGGGAATACAAAGTCCATTACCGATCCAAGTTTCTATGTTGAAACAAACAAAAGATAAATCATATTTTAACTTTCTATCTTGTAAGCCATCATCAAAAATTACTACTTCAAAATTTTGATTTATAGCATCATTTAATGCATCTGCTCTATTTTTTTTACAAAATAACTCTCCATTTAAAGACAATATTTTTTGCTCATCAATTTGATCAATATAATTTTTTTTTATAAATGCTGTTTTAAAATTTAAATTATCTAATATTTTTTTTAATTTTATTGAAACAGGTGTTTTTCCTGTGCCACCAATATATATATTTCCAACACAAATAGTTTTTATTTTATCAGATTTTATTTTTTTAGTTTTATAAAGAAAATTAATTAAACTAATGAGATATGTTAATGGCAACAAAAAATATGAAATAAAGTTAGGTTTTTTATTATCCCAAAATTTTGGTTTTTTCAAAATCATTTTTTACAAATAATTATTAATTTCAATTAAAGTTCTTTTTAGAATGTTTGATCCTATTTTTTTTAGTTCAATGATTTTATTATCAATATTTTTTTTATTTCTTAAAATTTTTGGAATTAAATTCATTAGCTGGTTGATATTTTTAAATTTAAAAGAAATATTGTTATTTTCCAATAATTTATATACTTCAGTAAAATTTTGAACGAATGGTCCATGCAAAACTTTACATCCTAACCTTGCAGCTTCCAGAGGATTTTGCCCACCATGTTTAATTAAAGAACCTCCTAAAAAAACGATACTGCACATTTTATAGAAAGATTTTGTTTCTCCATAACTATCAACAATAAAAATATCAGTATTTTTATTTATTTTATTAGAATTACTTCGTGTTTGAGTATTAAGATTTAAACTTTTAATTTCATCAATAATATTTTTAGTTCTTTGAATGTGTCTTGGAATAATTATAGTTAATAAATTTTTATATTTATTTTTTAATTTTTTATGTGTTATTGCGCAAATTTTTTCTTCTGGTGAATGAGTACTTGCTGCACACCATACCATTCTAGATTTAAACATTTCTTTGTATTTATTATCGAAGGAATATTTTTCTTTGTATTTAGTTTCGGAAAATTTTAAATTTCCCAATAATTTAATTTTTTTTGCTCCTAAATCTTTTAGATATTTTTTTGTTTCATTATTTTGGCTCAAACATATATTAAAACCACCAAATAGTATTTTTGATGTACTGGGAAACATCATCCATCTGTTATAGGCCTTTTTTGTAATTCTAGCATTTAAAAGTATAATAGGTATTGATCTTTTTTTTATATTTCTAAGCATATTTGGCCAAATTTCAGACTCAATAAAAATTGAAACTGAGGGTTTCCAATATTCTAAAAATTTTTTTGTTAGAAATGCTGAATCAATAGGGAAAAATTGATGAATAGTTTTGTTAAACTTATATTTGGAAAGTACTTTAGAAGAGCTTAGAGTTGATGAAGTAATTAGAATTTTATTAACTGTTTTTTTCTTTTCCAATTTTTCTATTAGTGGGACTATACTTAGAATTTCACCAACACTTGAACCATGAAACCATATTAAATTTCCTTTGCCTCTTTTTTTTGAAAAAATACAATATTTTTCTTTAAATCTTATTTTATCTTCTTTGTTGTTAATTATTCTTAATAAAACAATTATAGGAGAGATTAAAATTAATATATTTATTAAAGTATTATAAATAAAAAACATTAATCTTTTCGAAGTTGTTTTTCATAAAAATTTTTATATATTTTTGAATTATTAATTAATTCTTTATGATTTCCATGATCTAAGATAATACCATTATCCACAACATAAATTTTGTCAGAATTTAATATTGTCGATAATCTGTGTGCAATTACAAGTGTAGTTCTTCCTTTAGTTAAAAAACTTATTGCTTTTTGAATTTTATTTTCTATTTCTGCATCTAGTGATGAGGTTGCTTCGTCTAATAATATAATTTTACTATTTTTCAACATTGCCCTTGCAATTGATATTCGTTGTTTTTCACCGCCAGAAAGTCTAACTCCATTTTCACCGATCATAGTGTCATATTTATCAGGCAGTTTATTTATAAACTCGTCAGCATACGAAAGCTTTGCGACTTCAATTACATCTTCTTCTTTTGCATCTTTATTTGCATATGCAATATTATTTTTAATAGTATCATCAAACAAAGTAGTATCTTGGCTAACAAGAGAAATGTTTTTTCTAAGGGATGAAATTTGAGATTTATAAATTGAATTTCCATCTATACTAATATCACCTGAAAAACTGTCATAAAATCTTGGTATTAAGTTCATTATAGTTGATTTACCTGCGCCGCTATGTCCAACAAGGGCTGTCATTTTACCACCTTCAATTTTTAAATTAACTGAATTTAAAACGGGTCCATTAATATCTTTATTATATTTAAAACTAACGTTTTTAAATTCTATAGTTCCATTAGTTAATTGAAGAAGTGTATCGTCTTTGTTATCAGTAATTTTATTTTCATTATCAACTATTGGAAGAATTCTTTTTGCTGCAGCTAAACCTTGATTAATTGAAATGTTTAGAGTTGCTAGTGTTCTGACAGGTTGATAGGCTAGCATCATTGCTGCCAGGAAAGAAAAAAAATTATTTATATTGATTTCGTTATTTAATATTAGTTTTCCAGAATAAAATATAAGTATAGCAATCATTATTCCTGTGAGTGTTTCCATAATTGGTGTTGCTCTTACAAAAACTATTCCTATTTTTTTATTTTTTTCTTTAAGATCATCAATATATTTTTTTGCTCTGTTACTTTCATAATCTTCATTTTGAAAAATTTTTATTAATTTATGGTTTTTGAAAATTTCTATTAAGTAGGTTGTAAGAGCTCCAGACTTTTCAGTTGCCTGTGTAGTTACTTTTCCCATTCTTTTTCCTAAAGTTCTTGCCATGAAAGATGCCAAAGGTATCATTATCATTGCAATTAAAGAAAGTTTCCAATTTTGATAAAACATAACACTTAACAAACCTATCAATGTTAAACTATCTTTGAAAAAGTTTAATAACGCTGTTGTCAATAAATTTGTAATCATGGACACATCAAAAGTTAAATTCGATATATATTTTCCTGTATGTTTGTTTTCCATGTATTCAGTGTCTGCCCTAATAAAGGATTTAAGCATATCTTCTTGAAGTATTTTTTTTACTTCTTCACCAACACCAATCATAGTAGTTTTTGCTAAATAAAGAGAAATACCTTTTGTTGCGAAAGCTACAATTATTAACATTGGAATTATTAAAATTAAAGTTTGATCTTTTTCTAAAAATATTTTTTTTATTGCTGGGTCCAATAACCACGCAATTGATGATGTGCTTCCTGCTACAAATATTGAAAAAAAGGCTGCAATGATAATTTTACTTAAAAATTTTTTAGTGTAATCGTTATAAAGTCGACTTAAAATTTGCTTATTATTCATAAATTAAAATAATTTTCCCGATAAAAAATTTAAATAAACTATTAAACCAAAAATATTATTACTTTTAAAAAGCATTAAGCAATTTTCAGGATTTTTGGCATTTAATGATTTTATTTGATAAAAAAATAAGTGCAAAAATGTAATTACTAAAGTTAGATAAAATATATTACTAAATTGCATTAAAACTCCTGTCAATATAAGAGAGATAAAAAGAACTGAATAGCATAATATTAAGAAGATTTTTGCGTTATTTTTAAATTTAATAGAGGTAGATTTAACTCCTATGATTTCATCATCTTTAATGTCTTGATATCCATATATAGTGTCGTATCCAAGTGTCCAAAATATGGCTCCAATATAAGTGATTATTGGAATTATACTTAAACTGTTATTTATAGATATCCATGCTAAAACCAATCCATAATTAAATGTTATTCCTAAAAAAAGTTGTGGCCAATAAGTAAATCTCTTCATTAAGGGGTATGTGAATGCAAATGGCATTGAAGCAAAAGCTAGAATTATTGTGAGTTGATTAAAGTTTATTAATACGAGCAGAGCAAAGAAACATAAAACAAATGTAAATAACCAACCTAACCTGACAGATATTTTTCCTGATGCAATAGGTCGGTTTTTTGTTCTTTCAACTTTTTTATCAAAATTTTTGTCAGTTATGTCGTTAACAATACAACCTGCTGATCTCATAAAGATAGATCCTAAAAGAAAAAGAATTAAATATTTTAAGTATGTGTTTATTTGATTATTAAAATTATAAGCTAAAGTTAAACCCCAAAGACATGGCCAAAAGAGCAGCATATACCCTATAGGTTTATTTAATCTAGTTAACTCAATAAAAAGTTTAATATTTTTCATTAAAATTTACTTGTAAATAACAAAGCATAGATTCATAATCAAATTGATTCGATATGAATGTAGATTATACCGTAACTGCACTAATGTTTCCTGCTATTCCACTTTTAATGAGTGTTTATGCTAATCGATTTCATACATTGAGCAATCTAATAAGAAAAATACATGATGAATACGTTTGGGAAAAACATATTCCTCCAGAATGGGAAAAACAACTCATCAATCTAAATGAAAGAGTTAGATGGATGAAGTTTACACTTGGATTTGCAAGTTTTGGTTTTTTATTTAATATGATGACAGTATTTGCTCTTTATTTAGATAGTTTATTTTTTGCAAGATTTATATTTGGCTCTTGTTGTTTGGCAATGATCATTTCTGTAATTTTTTTTATAAGAGATATATATGTTTCTACTGAAACATTAAAACTTCACTTATCTGATATGAAAATTGATTTAGATTAAGGTACTATTACAGCTGGACCAATAATTTTTCTCGACTCTATGTCAATATGTGCTTGTTTAACATCATCTAATTTATATTTTTTAAATATTTTTACTTTTACTTTTCCAGAACTAATTTTTTCAAACAATGTTTCAGAAGCTTCATTTAATTCTTCTCTAGTGTGCAAGTATTGACCCATTGAAGGTCTTACGAAAAATAATCCTTTTGGTTGTAAAGATTTTGGTACATTAATTGGATCTAGTGCTCCAGAGGCATTTCCGAAAGAAATCATCATACCTCTAGTTTTTAAACATTTAACTGATTTTTCAAATGTTGATTTTCCAACACCATCATAAATAACTGGAAGCCCTTTTCCATCAGTCAATTCCATAACTTTTTTTGAAAAATCTTCTTTAGAATAATTAATTACTTCATCACAACCATTTTTTTTTGCTAATTCTACTTTTTCGTCACTTCCAACAGTTCCTATTACTTTACATCCTAAACTTTTTGCCCACTGACAAAATATTTGTCCAACACCTCCAGCTGCCGCATGAAATAAAATAGTTTCGCCCGAAGAAACAGGGTAAGTTTTATGTAATAAATAAAAAGTTGTAAGGCCTTTGGTCATAAGAGTTGCGGCTAAAGTTAAATCAATATCATCTGGAACTTTTACTAAACTTTTGGTTTTAAAAATTCTATGAGTGGAATAAGCACCCAGTGGCACTGAAGCGTAAGCCACTTTATCTCCAACAGAAAAGTTAGAAACATCTGGTCCTACTTCTGTTATAATTCCAGAAGCTTCCATGCCTAAACCAGAAGGAAATATTAAAGGATACAAGCCTGATCTATGATATGTATCAATGTAATTTAGTCCAATAGCAACATGTTCAATTAAAACTTCATCTTTAACTGGTTTTCTTAAAGTAATATTTTGTAATTCTAGTATTTCTGGTCCACCAGCTTTTTGTATTTTTACTGCTTTCATTATTTTACAAATGTACCATTTTGATAATCTTGAACAGCTTTTAATATTTCTTCTTTTGTATTCATCACAAACGGTCCTCCTCTTGCTATTGGTTCACCAATTGGTTTTCCTGAAATAAGTAAAAATTTAGAATTGGTAATACCTTTAATATTTAATTTTTCACCATTTGCAAGAATAATTAAAGTAGCACCTTTAACTTTTTCATGACTTTTATCTCCTATTTTAATTTCACCATTAATTAAATAAACAAAGGTGTTATGAGTTTTAGGCAATTCAAAATTAAATTCTTTATTTGTTTTTAATTCTATATCAAAATATATTGGGTCTATATTGTGGCCTTTTACAGGACCTTCAGTATTTTTAAATTTTCCAGCTATAATTTTTATTTTTTTTTCATTATCTTTGTAAATCTTCATCTGCCTTGAATCTATATAAATATATTTAGGTTTACTCATTTTTAATTTGGCAGGCATATTAATCCAAAGTTGGAAGCCATGTAATTTTCCTTGAGACATAGCGGGCATTTCAGAGTGAATTATTCCACTTCCAGTTTTCATCCACTGAACATCTCCTGATGACATTCTTCCTTTTCCGCCTGTACTATCTTCATGTTCGAATTCTCCGTTTAACATGTAAGTAACAGTTTCAATACCTCTGTGTGGATGAGGAGGAAATCCTCCAATGTAATCATCTTTATTTTCTGAACCAAATTCATCTAGCATTAAAAAAGGATCATAATAATTAGGTTCAACACCAATACTTCTTTTTAATTTAACGCCTGCACCATCTGATGTAGAAATTGGCTCAACTATCTTTTCTATTTCTATTTTTTTCATTAAATTATTTAAATTTTTTGTCTAAACTAAATTCCTTAGCACCATTAATCATTAAAAATAAAAAACCACCAGCTAAAGCAATATTTTTTAAGAATGACGTTAACTGCATTTGGTCTGTTAAATCATTATGAAATATAAATGCAGTTGCTATACAAAATAAACTTAATAAACCTGATGATATTTTAACTTTGTAGCCAAATATAATAAATAGAGGTGCTATAATTTCGAGTACTATTGCTGGTATTATTAATATTCCAGGTAATCCAAAACTTTCAATCCAATCAACAGTTCCATTATAATTGTTTATTTTATAAACACCGTTCAAAAGAAAAAGAATTGAAATTAAAATTCTTCCAATTAGATCAAAAATATTTAACATATTTGCTATTTAATAATCGTATTAGATAATATCAAGTAGTTGCTTCAAGTTTGCCACCTTATTTTTTGGAATGTAATCAAGTTTATCAAATATATTTTTATTTCTACATACCCAAACAGTGTTATAGCCATAAATTCCTCCACCAGAAACATCCCAAGTATTTGAGCTTAAGAATAAAACTTCATTTTTTTTTATTTTATATTTTTTGATTGGAATATCATAAACTTTCGATGATGGTTTATAAATTTTTACTTTTTCAACTGAAAATATATCATCAAATAAATTTTCTAGATTATTACTTTTAACCAGCTGCCTCAAAAGTGAAGAAGTTCCATTTGATAAAATTGAAATTTTATAATCTTTTTTTTTTAACTTTTTTAAAACGCCTTTTACCTCGGGAAAGGTAGATAAATTTTTGTAAAGATCCAATAACTCTTTTTTCATTGATGAATTTATTTGAAATACTTCCATTGATTTGTCCAAACTATCTTCTGTAATTTTCCAAAAATCTTTATGTTTATTCATAAGACTTCTTAACCATGTATATTCTAATTGTGTGGTTCGCCAATAGTTTGCGAAATCTTCCCATTTATCTCCAATTTTTTCTTTACATTTTTCTGCAGCAGAATTGACGTTAAATAATGTACCATATGCATCAAATATTATTGCTTTAATATTTTTCATAAATTAATTTACTAATATGAGTAATATTAGATTATTTTTTCCAGAAAGTTTATCAGTTAATTTAAGAGCAAAGCTCAAAAAGTCACAATCCCATTATTTAACTAAAGTAATGAGAGTAAAATCTGGAGAATTTTTTTCAGTTTTTAATAACAGCGGAGAATGGAAAGCAAAAGTTAACGAAGTTTCAAAAGGTATTGTTGAATTTGATGTACTAAAAAAATTAAAAGAGGAAACTAGTAAAAGAGATATTTGGTTAGCTTTTACTCCTATTAAATCAAATTATTTTAGTTTTATGATTCAAAAAACAACTGAACTTGGAATAACTAAATATATACCAATTATCTCTGATAGGACTATAGTTAGAAAAGTTAATTTAGAACGGCTAGAAAAAATTGTAATCGAAGCTTCCGAACAAAGTAATAGACTATCAGTTCCAAAAATAGAAAAAGCCATAAGTTTAAAAGAATTTTTAAAAAAAAATCAAAACTTAGATGTAATATTTGGTGATGTTAATAAAAATAATAATAATTTAAATTTAAAAAAAATAGAAAAAACCCCTGTATGTATTTTGATTGGCCCTGAAGGAGATTTTTCTGAAGAGGAAAGAGAAAAAATTTTAAAACTAAAAAATATACAATCTATTAAGTTAAATAATAATATTTTAAGAACCGAAACTGCAGCAATATCTGCAGTATCAATTGTTAATTATATTTTAGATTTATAGATATTTATTAATTATTTTAAGTGATTTTTTAATATCGTCTTTACTGGAAATTCTTGCAACATACTTTCCATTTTTTAAAAGTATTACGGGGGAGCTATGATCAATGTTATATTCACCATCATCTAAGAATATTTTTTGACTTAAAATTCCCCAAGACTTTGAAAGTAGATATATTTTTTCTGGTTCTCCAGTAATACCAATAAAATTATTTTCAAAAGAACTTAAATAATTTTTTACTATCTCGGGCGTATCTCTTTCTGGGTCAACACTTATAAAAAATAATTTCAACTTTTTATTTTTTGAATTTAATTTAGTAAAAACAACATCCATTTTATTTAATGTCATAGGACAAATGTCTGGGCAATGCGTAAAACCAAAAAAAATTGCTGTAAGTGGACCATTAAAAGAATCATCAGTTATAATATTATTATTCATATCTTTAAGAGAAAATTTCGAACCTTTAAATGATGCGACATATTTTTCTTTATCGCTTTGGATAGATAAAAAAATTGGCAACATAATAAATAAAAAAATACCAAGACAGCCCGTTATTATTATTATCGAAGTCTTTAATTTCATAATTTTATGTTTATATTGTTATTATATAATTTATGTCTAACTTTATTAAGAAACTTTTTGGCACATTAGCTCAAAAACCCTGGGAAAAAGAACAGGCAGCTATTGATAGTTATCATTCTGGTAAATCTTTTAATTTATCAAATCAAACTTCTGCAGTTATAATTATATTTGGAGTGAGTACAGTTTTGTTTAGTTTAATACTTACTGGATATCTTTACACAATACCCCCAAAATGTTAAAGTTATAGTATCATCCATGGCTCCCCAATTTGATGCTATGTCAGTCCAATACCAAGGGGTAAAAATATGAAATAGAACTGATCCAACTATTACTAATAAAAAGACGATTCCAGCGTGCATAACCTGAAACTTATAAAAGAAATATGTATATAATCTAGAGACAAAATGTCTTAATAAAACCTCAAATAAGTAGGTATATTCATCAAAATATGCTTGGAAAATTTGGAATTTTATTGGCCATACTGATTATGGTCTTAATTTTCTATTTTGTTATATCTTTTGGTGCAGGTGTTTTTTCAAAAGGTGAAAAAAAACCAGAAATTAAAAAATATATAAAATCGGTAAATATACTTTTACTTATAATTGCTATTGTTGGAATTATTCTAGTTTTATTTATGTAATTAAAGATTTACACCAATCTATAAATGCATCGTTAAATAAATACATAGTAAAGAAAAAAATCAACCAAACAATTAATAAAAAAGTCCAGTATAAAGATA
>CACDEK010000022.1 GCA_902551735.1 uncultured Pelagibacteraceae bacterium
TAAGCTCTATATTTATTGGTGAGTCAATTAATTACAAAAAATGGATTTTAATAATTACATCTCTTTTTGGAATTATATTAATAGGATTTGAACCAAAAATTGCAGATGAAATTATAGGTTTTTTGTTAATATGTGCTATGGCTTTTTTTTATGCTTTGTCTCAAGTCTTTTCAAGACATCTAAAAGAACTAGATGTTAAATTTACAAATGCGTCCATGGGTTTTGTTGCATTTTTTATTTTGTTAATTACTTCTATTTTTTTCGAAGGAAATACAGTTTCTCATTTAAAAAATTTAAATATTGACGCATGGTTAATGGTATTACACGCTGGCATCCTTTGTTCTTTAGTCGGACACATGTCAATGTTTTATCTTTACAAGTTTTATTCTGTTGGCCAAGTGCTTCCCTTCTACGCCTTGTTTCCCGTGTTTGGAATGATTTTAAGTTATTTCATATTTGGTGAAATTCCGACGGTAATTATGTTAATTGGTGGAATTATAGTAATAACTTCAGTCTTTTTACTTCAAAAAATAAGATAATTTACTTATTGAAAAAATATACCAATACGCTTTAATTTATTTTTTATAAATTGTTAACAATTAAGGGAAATATATGAGAAAATTAGTTTTAGCTGCTTTTTTATTTGTTTCGACTATGTCAACAAATTCCTTAGCAGATATTAAAATGGGGATTATTTTAGGATTTACAGGTCCTATTGAGTCTCTAACTCCTGCGATGGCTGCATCAGCCGAGCTTGCTTTTAAAGAAGCTTCTGATTCAGGTGCGTTATTAGGAGGACAATCAATTTCGGTTGAAAGAGCTGACTCTACTTGTGTAGACTCTGCTGCAGCTACTACTGCAGCTGAAGGTTTAGTATCAGGTGGTGTTGTAGCTATTATGGGTGCTGACTGTTCTGGTGTAACTGGTGCTATTGCAACAAATGTTGCGGTACCTAACGGAGTAGTTATGATTTCTCCATCTGCTACATCTCCAGGATTAACAACTTTAGATGATAATGGTTATTTCTTTAGAACTGCCCCTTCAGATGCAAGAGGTGGTCAAATCTTAGCTGATATCACTAAAGACAGAAAAGTTAAAAGTATTGCTGTAACTCATACAAATAATGACTATGGAAAAGGTTTAGCAGATGTATACGTTGCTGCTGTTAAAGCTCATGGCATAGATGTAACTGTTGTAACGGCTCATGAAGAAGGCAAAGGTGACTACGGTGCTGAAGTTGCAACTTTAGCTTCTGCAGGTGGTGATGCACTAGCAGTGTTGGGTTACCTTGACCAAGCTGGAGGTAGTATTATAGCTGGTTCATTGGACGCAGGATCTTTCGACAGATTCGTATTATCTGATGGTATGATCGGTGACTCTTTAACTGAGAGATTCGGAAAAGACTTAAATAAATCATTTGGTTCTCTTCCTGGATCAACTGGAAAAGGTGCAGGCGTATTTGCTAAAGTAGCAAGTGCTGCTGGCATTGACTCTTCTGGTCCATATACTGGGGAATCTTATGATGCTGCTGCTTTAATCGTGCTTGCTATGCAAGCTGGAGGAAAAGCTGACAGAGCTACAATTCAAAAAAATGTAATGAGTGTTGCAAATGCTCCTGGGAAAAAAATATACCCAGGTGAGTTAAAGAAAGCTTTAGACCTACTTGCTAAAGGTAAAGACATTAACTATGAAGGTGCAACAGCAGTTGAACTTACAGATGTTGGGGAAGCTAATGGTTCTTTCTTAGAAAAAGAAATCAAAGGCGGTAAGTTTAAAACTAAAAAACAAAGATAATATTTACAATTACAAACCTCAGCGGCGAAAGCTGCTGAGGTTTTTTTTATTTTAAAATATTTGTTAAAACATAAAAAGCCAAAAAAGACATAAATATAATAATTATAAAATTTATTATTTTCCAAATTTTTTTATTAATTAAATAATTAGATAAATATTTTGATAAATAACCTAAAGTAAAAAAGAAAATAAATGAAGATATTGATGCACCAATTCCAAACAAATATTTTTGCTCAAGCGTAAAAACTTTTGAAAAATTCCCAAGAAAAAAAACAGTATCTGAATAAACGTGAGGGTTTAAGTAAGTAAAGCCTAAGGTTTTAAAAATTACTTTAACCAAGTTTTTCTTATTTTCTTTTATATCTAGTTTTATTTCATTTGTATTTGCTTTTATTTTTTTCCAAATAAAATTTATTAAAAAAATTAAAAGAAAAATATTCAATATAAGCTCAATTGATGGTGTAAAAAATTTATCAAAATAGTGAAATAAAAAAATTCCTAAAAAAATTAATAAAAAATCTGAGATAGCACAGATTAAACAGACAATAAAAACAAACTGCTTCTTAAGGCCTTGTTCTATAACAAATATATTTTGAACCCCAATTGCTAAAATTAAACTTAAACCTGTAAAAAAACCAAAAGTTAAGAAACTCATTTAATTACTTCGATCTGCATTTATAATCGATACAACAATTAAAATTAAGAAAGGAATACAAAGTAAATTCAGTGTTTTCCAGCTAGTAAGTGAAATTAGTATACCTGCTGATAAGCTAGAGAGTGCAGTAGCTGAAAAAACTACTAAATCATTAAATCCTTGAGCCTTAAACTTTTCTTCTGGCTTATAAGTAGTTACTAATAAACTCGTACCTGATACAAATAGAAAATTCCAGCCAATGCCTAAAAAAATCAATCCAAATAAATAATTAAAAAAAGTTGGCTCAAATAAACTAATTAATATTGTTAAAATATAAAAAAAAACACCTAAATACATCATTTTGCTATAGCCATATTTTTTTATTAAATTACCAGTAAATAAAGATGGTAAAAACATACTTAAAACATGAAACTGAATAACTAGACCTGTTTTTTCTAAACTTAAATTATGAATAATATGCATACTTATTGGTGTTGCTGTCATTAAAAAAGCCATAACTACATAAGCAAGAGTGGCAGATGTAAGAGCTTGTAAAAATTTAGGTTCTTTAACAAATTCCAAGTAACTTCTAGTTATATTTTTTTTATCTCCGTCAAAAGAAATTTCTTTATTATCTTTATAAAAAATTAAAAAAAATGTTGGCGCTAAAGTTAAAACTGCTAGCATTAAATAGGAGCCAACATATAAGTGGTCAC
This sequence comes from uncultured Pelagibacteraceae bacterium, assembly GCA_902551735.1. GTDB lineage: Bacteria > Pseudomonadota > Alphaproteobacteria > Pelagibacterales > Pelagibacteraceae > Pelagibacter. The sequence goes on from CACDEK010000022.1 coordinate 3,145, forward strand.
TAATAAAATTTTTTGTATAGTTTGCTAAACTTATTCCTATAAAAGCAGAAACGATTCCTGCTAATAATAATGTTGAAATTGCTTTAGGAGCCTTATCTTTTTCTACACTTTCAGCAGCAGCAAAACGATATTGATGAATAAAAGCCATGCCCGTTCCTAAAATAAAGCAAGCTATACAAAATATAAAAAAATTTCCAACCATTATTGCATAAGCCGCTATCAAACAAGAAATTGAACTAGCTATTGAAGCAGAAACAAATCCCCATCTTCTACCAATTACGCTCATAATTTTTGCTGCAAATATTGTTGATATTGCAATACCAATTACATAAATTGATGGAGGTAAAGTTGACAAAGTTTTAATAGGACTTATTTGTGACCCAATAATACCGCTTAAAAAAACAGTTACATTAGCAGCAGTAAAACCAAAAATGTTGCTACCTATAAGTAACCAAATATTTTTATTCATTAGAAAAAAAATTTATTAAGTTTTCCGTAACTTCATCTGGCGCTTCAATTAAAAATGAATGCTTATATTTTGGTAAAATTATCAATTTAGAGTCTTTAATTTCATTTGACATTTTTTCATTATGTTTAGGACTACATCCTGCATCATTTTCTCCCGTCAAAAGCAGGCATGGTTTAGATATATTTTTCAGCCAAGGAAACATTTCTGTATTAGCATATATTTTAAATACATTTAAAAATACTTCAGGATCAGTATCGACTACTTGTTTGAGTCTTCTTTCAACTAAATCGGGCTTGTTTTTGATAAATTCATCAGTGAACCATCTATTTGTCAAAGTATTAAGAGTTTTCTCTATACCATTTTTTTCCATTGCATGAATTACACTCCATACTTTTTTTGAGTCTTCCTCAGATCTTCCTGCTACAGTAGATAATAATCCAACTGATATAGTATGTTGGGGAAACTTTACTGCGTAAGCTGGCGCTATCATTCCACCTAGAGAATGTCCCGCAAAATAAGCTTTTTCAAACTTTGTTTTTTCTCGAATTTTTTCAAGATCTAGTACCAATTCATCCAAAGTAAAATTTTTATGACTTACTGGAGATTTTCCGTGACCACGGAGATCATATGTAACTACAGTAAAATATTTTGCAAGTGTTGGAAGCATAAATCTCCAAGCATCTTCTGCCGCTCCTATTCCATGAGTTAAAAATAAAGGTGGCCCTGAACCTGTTATTGAATAATGACAATTAACAGCTGATATTGTCATTAATTATGCTACCTGAGTATTAAACTTTTTAAAATAAGGTATTACCTCTTCGCTTATACGATGCATTGACTCAATCATTTCAGTTTGGCTTTGTCCAAAACCAGAACTAATTATAATTTCATCAACACCTGTCTCTGCATAAACGCTAAGTTTATCGATCATCTCATTAGTTGGACAAATAAGTAAATTTTCAGTCAACTCTTCTAAAGTTTGTTTTCTTGGTAAAGGTTCTATTTTTCCATTTTTAACTTTCCCTGGACCAGTAAATACATTGTCAAAACGTTTATAATATTCATAAGCCAATTTATTTTTTTCTTTTGCATCATTCTCATCGAGAGCTGCAAAAGCCATTCTTTGCATAGAGATTTTTAATAATTTTCCTTCTTCACCAAGTTTTACACTTCCTTCTTTAAAAGCATTCACTCTTTGTTGTAATAATTCTTTTGAACCAGATAAAACAGTTGATTGAACATGAAAACCTCTTGATGCTGCATTCTTAATGCTATCAAGATCCATTGCGGCAATCATTATTTGAATAGGATTACTTATAGGCCTTGGCATAATTGTTATTGGATCAAAATTATAATATTTGCCTTTGTGTGAAACTTCTTCTTCATTTAATAATTTTTGAAGTACCTCTAAAGATTCTATGAATTTTTCTCTAGATTTTTCTATAGGTGTTCCTAGTCTATCCATCTCCCATGCAAAAGCTCCACGGCCTACTCCTAAAATTAATCTACCTTCTGTTAAAATATCTGCAGTTGCAACTTCGCCTGCATAAGTTCTCATATCATGCAAAGGTAAAACAACAACACTTGTCGAAATATTAATTTCTTTTGTTAAAGCTGCTATTTTAACTGCCATTTGCAATGGTGAGGGCATCATTAATAAATTTACCAAATGATGTTCGGGTATTGAAACAGTTTTATAACCAAGTTTTTCTGCCAAAACTGCTTGTTCAATCATATTTTTAAAATGAGTTTTTGATCCTATGGACGGATCTGGCATATAGCTCGTTAGGAAATGATTAAAATCCATAAATGAACTATACCTATTTTAATTAAAAACTAAAATATGTATTTATCTGAAAGATATATAATAAGACCAAGTACTATACCTAAAAGGATATAATACACAATTATTACACCCCTTGATTAATTAAAGAGTAAATATCTTGCTTAGTAGTAATTCCAATTTCTTGCTTAATTTTTTTATTGTTTTTATAAACAGCAATTGTTGCCCAATAATCTATTTTTAAAAAATTAGCAATATCTTTGTGTTTTTGTTCGTAACTTAAAAAAATTACATTAGGAAATTCTTTTTTTGCTTCATTTATTATTTTTGTTTGTTGAGCGCATGTTCCACAGAATTTATTCCATGAATTAACAACTACAGTTTTACCAGTCATTTGGGCTTCTTTAAAAATATCAAAATCAAATGTAGTTTTTTTTTCAATTGCAATTGATTCAAATGCAAAAAAAACAAAAAATAAAGTTAAAATTTTTTTCATTTAATAATTAGTACAATTTTTTTAAGTTATATCAATGTGACAATTATTGTTTAATAATTTTTTCAGGCAAAATACCTCTTGGTCTGTAACGCATTATTAGCAATAATCCAATTCCCACTAGTAAAAATCTAAAGTAAGGGGCGCTATTTATTAAATGAATTTTAATTTCATTTGTCTCGGGTAAGTGTGATGTGAGTAAATTAATAACAAATAAGGCTATTGGAGCAGCTTGAACCCACAAAAACCATACAGCAAATCCACCTAATATCGCCCCGAAGTTATTTCCTGTCCCGCCTACAATGACCATAACCCAAATTACAAATGTATATCTCATGGGTCTATAACTGCCAGGAGTAAATAATCCATCATGAGTTACCATCATAGCTCCAGCAATCCCAACTACTGCAGAGCCTAAAATAAAAATTAATAAATGTTCTTTAACAACATTCTTCCCCATAGCACTTGCAGCTTCTTCATTATCTCTTATTGCTCTCATCTTTCTTCCCCAAGGTGAATAAAGAGCTTTTTGAGTTATAATTAACAAAATAATAACAACTGTTAAAAACAAACCTGAAAAACAAAGTTTTACATAGATAGAAGAAGCATCAATAACCATTTGATTTAACATATCTTGTCTTTCAGAAATAGAATTGATTAGTTCTAATTTTGCGGAATGAAACTTCTCAACTAAATTTATAAACCAAGGTGAAGTTTGAAGGTCTATCTCGTAAGGAGCAGGTCTTTTTAAACCAATAACATTTTTTACTCCTCTTGCAAGCCATTCTTCATGTTTAACAATTGAAACTACAATTTCTGCAATTAGCAATGTTGCAATTGCAAGATAATCTGCTCTTAATCCAAGAGCTATTTTTCCAATAATATATGCTAATCCTCCAGCAAAAAAACCACCAACTATCCATGAAAATAGTACTGGCATTCCAAGACCCCCTAAAAATCCTGTTTTCGCAGGTTCAACAGATTCAATACTTTCAATTGCTGGGGCAGATATAAATCTAAGTAACAATAAACCAATTACTATAATTGCTGCAATCAAATAAGATCTTTTTTTTGATTTTTCAATTTTTTTTAAAACATAACGTATTAAAAAAATCATACCTACAATAATTCCAACACAGATCATCATATTAAGTCCACCTAATTTCCAGGCCTCTCCTACTGGTGCAACCGAAACAAGAACAACAGCTAATCCACCAAGTGCGGTGTAACCCATTATTCCAAAGTTAATCAAACCTGCATATCCCCACTGAATATTTGCACCCATTGTCATTACAGCTGAAATCAAACAGTAATTAAGGATTGTTAATGCAATAGCCCAAGACTGAAATACACCTACCAAAATGATTAGTATTGTCATTATTAAATATGCGGTTATTACATTTGAATATTGTCTCATATTTTTTTCCCTTCAAAAATACCCGATGGTCTAAACAACAAAACTATTACTAAAATAGAAAACGAGATTGCAAACTTGTAGTCCGTTGACAATAATTGAATCATTGAATTTGGTTCTAAAGAATCTGGAAGAATATAAATAAAAAATCTTTTGTAAGCATATGTTAAAAATATTTCAGCAAAAGCTATAACGTATCCACCAAAAAATGCTCCATATGGATTGCCTATGCCGCCAACAATTGCTGCAGCAAAAATAGGTAGCATGTTATTAAAATAAACAAATGGCCTGTAACTTTTATCTAAGCCATATAAAATCCCACCTATAGTTGCTAACACGCCAGCAATTACCCAAGTTATCAATACAACTTTTTTAGGATCTATTCCGGATAATAAAGCTAAATCTTCATTGTCAGAGTAAGCACGCATACTTGTGCCGGTTTTTGTTTTGTTTAAAAACCAAAACATTATAGAAACAACAATTAATGTGACAAAAATTGTTATTACTTGTGTAGATTTAATAGTTAGTCCTTCATTCAGCCCTGTCATTTCTTTAAATTCAGTTGCTTTTAAAATAAATTTTTCACCATCGAGAAATCTTTTATCTGATGGCCCTATAATAATTCTTATAATTGCTTGAGTAACAAACATTACTCCTACACTAACCATTGCTAACTGTACTGGAGGGCTTTTTTTAACTCTATAATAACTAAAAACAAACTTATCTATGGTCAGCATGTATAAAATCATCATGAAAATCGCAAAAGGAATAGTAAGTAATGCTGTAGGTAATACACCAAAACTTATACCCAATGACTGAAAATAATATGTTAGTAGTACTGCAAACATTGTTCCAAAAGACATCATGTCTCCTGTTGCAAAGTTTGCAAATCTAAGTATCCCATAAACTAAAGTTACAAATATTGCACCTAGAGCTAATTGAGAACCGTATGTTAACGCAGGTATAACGGTATAATTTAATAGTAAAATAATAGCATTTAATAAATCCATACTACGCTCCTAAAAATGATCTTCTTACTTCTGGATCTTTAAGTAGCTCATTGCCAGATCCTTCAAATTTATTTTCACCAGTAACCAGTACATAACCTCGATCAGAAATGCTTAGGGCTTGCTTTGCATTTTGTTCAACCATTATGATTGCAACATTGGTTTCCTTAACTTTTAAAATATGCTGAAATAATTCATCCATTACTATTGGAGACACTCCAGCCGTTGGTTCATCTAACATTAACACCGATGGCCTGATCATTAATGCTCTTCCTAAAGCCACTTGCTGTCTTTGGCCACCCGATAACTGACCAACTACTTGAGATCTTTTTTCTTTTAAAATAGGAAATAATTCATAAATTTCCTCAATTACTTTATTAATATTGTCCTTTCTTAAAAATGCTCCTATTTCTAAATTTTCTTTTACAGTCAGTTCAGCAAAAACATTTCTAGTTTGTGGTACAAATGAAATTCCTTTTTTAACTCTATCTTGAGGAGTCAAACTAGATATATCATCTCCATCAATTGACACTGATCCAGATTTTAAATTTAGCAAACCTAGCATAGCTTTCATTGCGGTAGATTTTCCAGCTCCATTTGGTCCAAGAATTGCAACTATCTCTCCTCTATCAACATTTATTGAACAAGAAGTTATAATATCTGGGCCGTCACCATATCCAGCTGTCATTTTATTTCCTTCAAAAAATGGCATTAATTATTATCCCCTAAATCCTTATTTGCTCTTCCCAAATAACTTTCAATAACCTTTTCATTTTTTTTAACTTGGTCTGAAGTTCCTTCAAATAAGACTGCGCCTTCGGCCATGACTATTACTGGATCACATAAACGACTAATGAAATCCATATCATGTTCAATCATACAAAATGTATAACCTTTTTCTTTATTTAATCTTTGAATTGAAGTTCCAATTTCTTTTAATAATGTTCGATTAACACCTGCACCAACTTCATCTAACAAAACCAGTTTTGAATCTACCATCATTGTTCGTCCGAGTTCTAAAAGTTTTTTTTGCCCTCCTGACAAGTTTCCAGCTAATTCGTTAGCTAAATGTTTTAAATTTAAAAATTCTATAACTTCGTAAGCTTTGCTTCTAACTTGTTCTTCTTCTTTTTTAACTAAAGAAGGTTTTAATAATGCATTAACTAGATTTTCCCCTGATTGATTAGCAGGAACCATCATTAAATTTTCAAGAACAGTTAAATTTGTAAATTCATGTGCGATTTGAAAAGTTCTTAGTAAACCTTTTGTAAATAATTCATATGAAGGAATGTCTGTTATATCTTCATTATTAAATAAAACTGTTCCCTTAGAAGATTTTAAGTTTCCTGCAATTAGATTAAAAAGAGTTGTTTTGCCAGAACCATTTGGTCCAATAATACCGGTAATTGATCCTCTTTTAATTTTTAAAGAACAGTTAGATACCGCAGCCAAACCTCCAAAATATTTCGAAAGATTGTCTATTTGCAGAATATTTGAATCTGACTGCATAGAAAATTATACTTTATTTAATCTTTTAAGAATATTATTAATAGATTTTTCTAAGGATTTAAAATAACCATATTTTCTAAGTTCATTAACTCCTTGCCAGTTAAGACCTCCTGGTGTTTGCGATTCTGCAACAAAATATTTTAAATGTTTTTTTGAATTGGCAGCTGCAAGAGCAGCAAGGGCAGAATATAAAGATGTTATATACTGCTGAGCTTCAATTCTTTTTAAACCCTTTTTTACTAACCAGTCTGATAAAACTTTAAGCATCTCATAAAAAGAAGCCATTGTGCCTGATGTTGCCCAAAAATTTTTAGATAGTTTTTCGCTTCGAATTTCAATAGTTGTTCCAATTTTATTAAAAAAGTTTTTAACTCTTTTGTTTGGTGGAAAGATAGCCACTGGTCCTTTGCCTAAAGAAATTGGTGGCATAGGTATGGCTCTAACAATTGTTACTTTTTTTTTAACTATTTTTTTTAATTGAGCATAATTGATAGTAGAAATAAAACTAACAACGGTTTGATTAGATTTAAATTTTAAGCTGGGTAATATTTTTTCTCCTACCTCTGGCAAAACACCTAAGAAAACCCAATCAGATTTATCAATAACCTCTTGATTAGTTTTGGTTATGTATACTTTTTTAAATTTTTTACTTAACTTTTTAGATTTAAGTTTGTTTCTAGGCGAAACAAAAATTTTTTTAAGAGGAATTTTTGATTTACAAATTCCTGTTACTACATCAGAAGAAATATTTCCAGTTCCTATAAACCCTAATTTCATAATTGACGCACAATATAAAAGAAACAGTATTAATTACAATGATCTTTTAGTTTTTAATAAATAGATTTTCTTCCCAACATTGCTGCTCCTCTAACTCCGCTGGCATCACCAAAATCAGGTTTCAAAAAAACTGTATTTAAATTTTTTACCTTTAAATTTTTGATCAATAAACTTTTTAATTCATTTAAAAAAGTTATTTCATTTGAAAGTCCCCCGCCAAATACTATTGCATCAGGATCTAAAGTATAAATTAAATTGACTAAACTTCTAGCAAGTCTTAGTTTAAAATTTTTAATAAACTTCCTATCAAATTTATTTTTATTTTCTTTGTTAAAAATCATATGAGCGCTTAACTTTTTTTTATAAAGTTTTTCTAGTCCTTTCCCAGATACAAAAGTTTCAATTTCCATTTTTTTAATATTTTTTTGGATAAATTTTTTATCTTCTAAATTACCAAATATCGGTATTGCCATGTGACCCCATTCGCCAGCTAAATGATTGGAGCCTGTAAGAATTTTCTTATTAATTACTATTCCCCCGCCAGTACCTGACCCAAGTATAATTCCAAAAACTACCTTATAATGTTTAGCGGAACCATCTGTAGACTCGGACAAAGTAAAACAGTTTGCATCATTTTCGCAAAAAACATTTCTTTTAAGAATTTTTTTCAAATCTAAGTTTAATTTTTTTTTATTCAACCATTTTGCATTTGTTGAATTTTTTACTAAACCTGTATTTTTATCTATTGAACCCGGATGGCAAATCCCAACATTTAATTTTTTTTTAAATATTTTATCAATTGATAAAACAATATTTTTTATTTCTTTAATTGCTTTTCTATAATTATTAGGAGTTTTAACCCTGCTTCTAATTATTTCTTTTCTATTTTTTGAAAGAACTACGTACTCAATTTTTGTTGCGCCTAAATCAATGCCTATCTGCATAAAAGTATTTTTAAATATTATTGAATATATATATGATTAATATTTAATTCGCAAAAAAAGACCCTCGAATACGAAGTAATTCTCTAACTAAATCTTTATTTTCCTTGAAAGGCTTTCTTCCATGAAGCCAAAAATAATTGTTAGCAACTACAGCTGAACCTACTGGAAGTTTAAGAATTACTTTATTTTTACTTTCTTCAAGTGCATCAGATAGTTTTTGTAGAAAGATTCCTTGTTCCATATTTTTTGGTTCTGGAAATTGATCTATATAAGAAATTTGAGCCTTACCTTCTTTATCAGCTGAAAAAACTGGATGTTCCACTTTATAATCAATATTTTTACTTTTCGGTGAACTCCAAGTAAAATTTTGTTTGCCTACTGGGTCATTAAATAAATCTTCGCAGTGTTCCCAATCATTTAAATGGAGCATAACACTTTCTCCTCCTTCAGCATTTTTTTCTTCCATTTTAGTCATTAATAACCAATCCGTTTTTTCTTTTACGTAAGTGCCATCTGTGTGAAGATCCATATTCGTATAGGCTTTTCTTAAATAAGAGTCACTATCGTCTTTATGTTTTACAAAGAATCTTGCATAATATTTGCCAACCATAGAATCATGATTGGGAGTACCAACTAAGTGTGCAACTGCTGTAGAAAGTTTAACTAAAAAATTATCATCAATTTTAGAACTAGTTTTTTTAGGACTTATTATAAAACAACCAGTTTTCCTATCTCTTACAATTGAATTTAATAATTTACCTAGTTCGTTTGCAGTTAAATCATCTAAGCTTTTTGCAATAGTAAATCGAGTAAAAGGTTTGTATTCAAGTGTGGTAATATTAAATTTATTAAAAGGAAAAATTAATTTATCAAGAATTTCATCTTCTATTTTTATATTAATTATTCTTTTCGATTTTTCGTGTTCTGATATTTCAAATCCTTTTATTTCCATTTTTATTCATATTTAATTTCCAACGTTATAAGTACACCAAGTTCTTTTTTCATTATCCTCCAAGAAACAGTCTACCAACATCTGGATTATTGAGCAAATCATCTCCTTTTCCTGCAATTGCAGTTTGTCCAGAAACTAAAACGTAACCTATGTCAGCAAACTCAAGTCCTTTTTTTGCATTTTGCTCAACTAATATTATTGTTTTTTTTTCATTTTTTTGAAGATCTTCTAAGATTTCAAAAACCATTTGAATATATTTTGGTTCTAATCCAATTGATGGTTCATCAACTAGTAATATTGATGGCTTCATAACTAAAGCTCTTGAAATTTCTAATAACCTTCTCTCTCCGCCTGATAATACTTTTGCTGGTTGATTTCTTCTATTTTTTAATCTTTCATATTTTTGAAGTATTTTTTCTGCCTCTTGAAATGACTCTTCTGTTTTATCCTTTATATAACCTCCCATAAGAAGATTTTCTTCAACTGTCATATCTGGAAAAACAGAGTTATCTTGTAATATATAAGCAATCCCTTCTTTCTTAAGTTTTTCCGCTGATGATAATTTTGTAATTTCTTTTCCATCTACTTCAATTTGACCTGAAAATATATTTGTAAATCCGTATATTGAATGAAGAATTGTAGATTTCCCTGCGCCATTGGGGCCAATTAGACATAGAGACTGAGCTTTACCAACAAATAAATCAAGATTATGTAAAATTTCCATTTTACCATAGCCAGCTGATAAATTTTTAATTGTTAAATGTATATTTTCATTTGATAATTTTTTTAAATCTTGTGATTTTGGTGCATCTCCAAGAACTTCATATTGATTACTCATTATTGCGCTCCCAAATATGCATCAATTACACGCTTATCATTTTTTATTTCATCTGGTTTACCATTAGCTAGCATTTTGCCGTGAGCTAAACAAAAAATGCTCTCTGCTAATTGCATAATTACTCTCATATTATGTTCAATTACAAATAGAGTAATTCCAAAATCTTGATTAACTTTTATAAGTCTATCAATAATTCCGTTTATTAACGTAGGGTTTATTCCTGCAGTTGGTTCATCTAATAACAACATTTCTGGTTCGTTCATTAAGGCCATTGCGAGTTCTAATAACTTTTGTTGACCAAAAGATAAGTCTCCTGCTCTTAGTTTTCTTTTTTGATACAATCCAACAAAACTTAATAAGTTCTCAGCTTTTTCTGTTAAATTTTTAGGAATCTTTGAAAATATTTTGACTAAACTCTCATCACTTGCTTTATGGCTAATAAGCATGTTTTCTACACAATTTAATTTTCCATATATTCTTGTTTGCTGAAATGTTCTAAGTAATCCTAGTTTTGCTATTACTGGAACTGGTAATTCTGAAACTTCTTTACCATTAAATTTTATAGACCCTTGATCTATAGGATAGGTTCCAACAATAGAGTTAAACAAAGTTGTTTTTCCAGATCCATTAGGACCAATTAGACCAACAATTTTTCCTTTATCAACGGACATTGAAATATCAACATTTGCTTTTACACCTCCAAATGATTTACTCACGTTGTTGACTTCTAGAATACTCATTTAAGTTCCACCTGTGCCTTTCGATCTGCTTCATCAACTACTTCACCAAATCTCTCAGGATATTTTTCTCTTAACCAGCCCATAATTCCTTCTGGAAAATAAATTACAATTACAACAATCAATACCCCAAGAGCAACATACTGCCATCCAAGGAAGAAAGTCCAAAAACCTTCTTTGAATATATGAAATACACTCGCTCCAATAATCGGTCCCCACAAAGTTCCTTTGCCGCCTAGTATTGCCATTAAAACCATGAACACTCCCATCTCTCTTCCATCAAATGCGACATCCGTTGAGTCAATATATCCAACAAGTCCTCCCATTATTCCACCTGCAAGGCCACAAAAAAATGCTGAAATCATCCAACCAATAATTTTATATTTCATTGTTTGAATTCCCATTGCTTCAGCTTTGTCTTCATTATCTCTTATTGCATTTAGGACTAATTTAAATCTAGTTGAGTAAATAGATTTAACCACGATAAATGTGAGCACGAGTGAAATAAAACTACAAAAATAAAAAAATTCTCCTCTTGCTTCTAAACCTCCGAAATCAGGAAAAGGTGGGGTTGTAAATCCTTGTCCTGCTCCAATGATTTCTATTCCACCTGAAATTTCACCAGCAGCAACACCTAAACCCAATGTACAAATTGCAAAATAATGTCCTCTTAATCCTAAAATTGAATATCCTATTAATCCAGCAACTATCGCTGGTACAACTGCAGCAACAGCTAAACCTACACCAAAGCCTTGAAAAAACTGGGCAGGTGTATGAACAAATGTTTTTTCTCCACCACTTTCAGTCCATTCAGCTAAAGGAAAAAACATTCCCACCTGAACAGATGCACAAAGATACATGCCTAATCCATAAAATAAAATATTACCAAACGAATTGTATCCCATCTCACCACCTTGGATATTCCAAGTCATTGCTAAAATTATTAAAACACAAAGTATTGATAGTTGAACTTTAAATGCTGGAAAAATAAATGGAGCGGCTAATCCAAATATTAAAATTGATAAATAAATTACTAAATTTTTATTTATCATTTTAAATACTCTCTTTTCTTAGAAAGTTTAAATCTTCTATAAACAAGGATTAAAACTAATAATAAAAATACTGAACCTATTCTAAACTCTGTTCCAAGAATATAGTCTGCAAATTCTTCAAAAACTCCAAGACCCATACCAGATAATGCTACACCTGGTAGATTTCCTAAACCTGCAACAATTACAATCATGAATGATCTGATTGTGTAAGGTAATCCCATATAAGGATGTATTGTAAATGTTATTGATATTAAAGCTCCTGCGACACCACAAAGAGCAGCATTTATACCAAAAGTAGCAGCATAAACTTTTTCAGTGTCTACACCTAAAATCTTTGCTGCTCTTGAATTTTGAGCTGTGGCTCTGATCGCTCGTCCAAGCTTCGATTTTTTCATATAAATCACTAAACAAATTGCAAAAACTATACTCACAAATGCAGAAAATATTTTCGAATTTGGCAAAACAACATTACTATCAAATAAAAAAGTTGTTCCATAACCTGAATTAGCAAGTACCACGTCCGCACCAAATGCAAAATTCATTAGTTGCATAAAAAGAATACTTATTCCAAATGTCGCAAGAATTGAGATAAATAAATCTCTATCAACAACTTTATTGATTACTAATTTATAAAGTCCGACACCAACAAAATACATTATGATTGGCGAAACAATTACCCCCCATGCAGGATGAATTCCATACAGGTACATAAAATATGCAATGTACCCTCCTAAAATAACTAAATCACCTTGAGCAATGTTTATAATATTCATCACTCCCCATTGAAGAGCCATACCATAAGCAATCAATGCAAATAAAATTCCAAGAAGTATTCCATCCAAGCAAGCCTGAATGCTAATCATTGGATATTGGAAAACCATAAAATCCATAATTTACCCTTAAAAAAAAATACCCCCTAGAGTTTAGGGGGTATTTATAGATTAGTTATTATCTCTCAGACCACTTAGGTATTGGATGAATCAACTCAGCAGATGCCCACTTAAGTGGAGCAACAACTTTGTTTTCACATTTTCCAGCACTATCACACATGACTTGGAATAATACCATCGGTTTAGAAACATTTTGACCACCTGGAGCAAATTTTATGTTTCCATAAAAAGTTTGCATATCAGTAGCAGCAAGAGCATCTCTTACTTTCTTTTGATCGAAAGAATTTGCTCTTTCAAATGCATCTTTGAAAACCAATAAAGCAGCTGAAGATTCGGCAGCTTGATATGGTGGTGCATATCCAAACATTTTATTAAAGTCTGCATCATACGTCATTCCATCTTTAAACCACTTATCTTTGTAGGTTAAAGTTTTGTGCCATTGAGAAGCACATAAAGCGTATTGAGAATTTTTACCATGTTGTTTAGATAGTTTTGCAGCATCACAATGTGTCATTGCAAGCATTGGAACGTCAACTTTCATCTCAGAAATTTGTCTGATAGCAGTCAAAGCTCCTTTTGTATGACCTGATACAACAAGTACATCTGGCTTCATTTGTTTTACTTTAACTAAAGTCGCAGCCATATCATTAAGTTCTTTTGGCAATTTGTCGTCAATTATGATTTCAGATCCAGTGTCTTTAGCTGCATCTAAAATACCCAATCTAACGTCTTGAGAAAAAGCATCTTGTTCAAAAGCTTGAGCAATTCTTACTCCTTTACCACCATTTAATTCAACAGCAGTTCTAATAGCTACGTCTAGATATAAATTTGCTGGTGCTAAAACTGCAAATAAATATTTGTATCCTTTAGTAAATAAAGATCTAGATGCACCATTAGCTTCCACCATAGGTACTCCGTACTTTTCAGTAACAGGAGCCATCGCTTTGGTTAATCCAGAACTGTAAGGCCCAAGCATAAACTCAACACCATCTTGACTAATTAATCTTTCTGCAAGTTGAGCTGCTCTCTTAGGATTTGACTCATCATCATAGTAAATAATGTCAAATTTGTAAGTTTTACCGCCAACTTTAACTCCACCCATACTGTTTATTCTCTCAACAGCCATGTTGTAACCGTTTTGAGTATGAACACCATTAGATGAATATTTTCCTGTTAGCGAAACAGCAGCACCTAATATAATTTTGTCACCAACAACTTTTGCAAATGATACAACAGAAGTTGATAACAATAGTGCTATTGCAGAAACAAATGTAATTATAATGTTTTTTATTTTCATTTATTCCCTCT
>CACDEK010000023.1 GCA_902551735.1 uncultured Pelagibacteraceae bacterium
CCATGACTGGAATTAAAGTCAATAAACCTGGATGAGAAAGCAAAAGTTTATACAATATATTATTTTGTGCCCAGTTTTGCTCAAAATTTTTAAGAAATAGAATAGAAAATATAATTAAACTTACTCCTAAAAGCTGAAATAAATTCTGGTACCTGCTATTTGTTATCTTATTGTTCTCCATATTTAATTTTGCTGCAAAAGCTCCTATAAGAAGTTCCCAAATTCTCGTTGGAAATAAATAAAAATTTAATGAATTGTCATATACGCTTAAATATAAAGATAAAACAAAACTTAAGAATGCAATGAATGTAAAAAATAAAGTTAAATTTTTCCTTAAAAATTTATAAACAATAAATAATGTTAGTGGATATATTATGTAAAATTGTTCCTCAACTGACAAAGACCAATAGTGGAGCAATGGTTTATAAAGACTTGGTGTCGAATCATATTCGGCTCCAGAAAAATAAAAAAAAAGATTTGAGGTGAAAAAAATTCCGCTTATTAATGAACCGACATATTCCATAAGTGATACGGGTAGCAACAGTAACCAGGCAAACGGATACGTAACTAAAGCAACAGTCAATAGGGCTGGTAAAATTCTTCTTATTCTTCTAATATAAAAATTTTTAAAATTGAAACTACTTTCACTATTTATTTCACTAATAATCAATCTGCTTATTAAATACCCAGAAATTACAAAAAAAATATCTACTCCAAAAAATCCTCCAGAAAAGTTAATATTAAAAACAGAAAAATTTGCGTGAAATAAAATAACCGATAAAACTGCAACTGCTCTTAAACCATCAATTTGTGGAATATAATTATTTTTAGTAATCATTTTATTACATTTAAATTTGATTATAGAAATTTATGTTCTATAATAACTTTGTTGGATTTCCAACTACAACGATAAACGAATTTCGTAATAAGCATTGCGGACGTGGGGGCAGTACCCACCACCTCCACCATTCAAAACTTATGGGGGTGAACTAGAATCGACGAATGTCTAAAGGTTATTCTTTCGTTCGGTATTGTTCCGCCGTAATGGGCTAAATTATAATTGCAAATGATAAATTTGCTCTTGCTGCTTAATTAATTTATTAATTAAGTAACGGGGTTTTGGGGCACCTGGCAACAGAACGCCCCTTAATAATTAAAGTTTTTATTTTAAAAATTTGCTCAAGTCTGGCTTAAAGTATTTTGGTCCTTTCATAACTTTTCCTGCTTCATTGTAAATTGGTTTTTCATCATCTCCCAACTTACTCATATTTGATTGTTGAACTTCATCAAAGCATTTATCTAAATTGATTCCAAAAGCGTGCCCAGCACCATAAGCAACGTATAAAATATCAGTTAGTGCGTCAGCCACCTCTTTAAGATCATTATTTTTTATTGCTTCCTTAAACTCTTCTAATTCTTCATTAATTAGGCTAACTCTTAGTTGATTAATTTTATCAGTGCTTAAACTTGGCTTATTTTTTACTTCCTGGCCAAATGTCTTCATAAATAAACCTACTTTTTCAAAATTGGTCATTTTGCTCCTATATGATTCTTATTTTATATAATATATAAGATTTATATAGCTGTATCTAAATAAAATTTTATGAAATATCGAAAAGAGTATGACAGCATTGGTAGTATAAAAGTCGAGTCTCAAAAATATTGGGGAGCCTCAACTCAAAGATCAAAAAAATACTTTGATATAGGAGAGTTTTTAGTAAGACCAGTGCTTATAAAATCAATAGCAATAATAAAAAAATCTGCTGCAGTTGTGCATAAAAACTCAAAACAAATTGAACCAAAAATTGCAAACAGCATAGTAAAAGCAGCTAATGAAATTATCCAAGGAAAATTAGATGAACATTTCCCACTTAAAGTTTGGCAAACAGGTTCTGGCACACAGACAAATATGAATGTAAATGAAGTAATTTCTAATAGAGCGATAGAAATTCTAGGTGGAAAAAAAGGAACAAAAAAACCCGTACATCCTAATGATCACGTAAATAAATCACAATCAACCAATGATGTTTTTCCCACAGCAATGCATATAGCTATTGCTATGGAAACTAAAAAAAAATTATTACCGTCACTTTCTATATTAAATAATGAGTTAAAAAAGAAAGTAAGCAAATATAAAAACATAATAAAAATTGGGAGAACTCATTTACAAGATGCTACTCCATTATCACTTGGCCAAGAATTTTCAGGATATCAATCACAATTAGAATCTTGCATAAAAAGAATTAATATTGCTTTAAATGAAATTTATTTTCTAGCACAAGGTGGAACAGCAGTTGGAACAGGTATAAATACAAGAAAAAATTTTGATAAAAAAGTTGTGAAAGAAATAAAAAAAATTACCAAAATGCCATTTAAACCTACTAAAAATAAATTTGCTGCTTTAGCTGCACATGACACAATAGTAAATTTTTCTGGAACATTAAATACTACTGCTGTTTGCTTAATGAAAATAGCAAATGACATCAGATTTTTAGGATCTGGTCCACGGGCTGGTTATGGAGAGTTAATACTTCCATCGAATGAAGCGGGATCATCAATTATGCCTGGAAAAGTAAATCCTACACAATCAGAAGCAGTTACAATGGTTTGTGTAAAAGTTATTGGCAATCATAATGGAATAACAATAGCAGGTTCTCATGGTCATTTTGAACTAAATGTTTTTAAACCACTAATAGCTCATAACATTTTGCAGTCCATTGATCTTCTTTCGGATAGTTCTAAAAACTTTGCTCTTTACTGTATTAAAGATTTAAAAGCTGACAAAAAAAAAATCAAAGAACATTTGGATAATTCTTTAATGCTTGTAACTGCTCTCGCTCCAAAGATAGGTTACGATAATGCTGCCAAAATTGCAAAAAAGGCATTAAAAAACAATTCTACTTTAAAACATGAAGCTTTAAAATCGGGATTAATTAATGAAAAAGAGTATAATAAAATAATTAATCCAAAAAAAATGATTAGCCCTAGTTAAGTTTATTTATCTTAGAAAAAGCATCTCTTGAAAACTTTTTTAGTTCTATCCAATTTTGTAAATGATTTATCTCATCAATATTGAAAATTTCTGACAAATCTATTGATTGTTCATCAGAAGTATTAGCATTTTTTTTATTTAAAATGAATTTATTAATTATTATTTCATCAATATCTAAATCTTTTTCAACTTCTAAATAAATATTATTTAATTTCATTCTATTTTTTTTTGGTATTTGTAGTTTTTGATATAATTTTTTTTGATTTTCAATTTTAAATAAAATTTTTGATTTAAAAATTTTTTTATTTTCTGTAATTTCTATAATTGTATTATTAAATAACGCTTTTCCAAATGTACCAGATATTAATAAACTATCGTTTAAAATTAATTTTCCATTTGTAAAATTTATTTTAATTTTTGCTTTGTCAAAAATTTTTATCCCTTTTAAATTATTAATATTAAATAGTATTTGTCCATTAACTTTTTTATTTAACAAAATTTTATCATCTAGTAAATTTTTAAGTTCGGATAGATTTTCTAAAAATTTTAAAATATTTAAAGTTTCTAAATTAATATTAATATTATAATAAAAAGGTGAGACGCTTATGATGCCACTATAATTTAAATTATTTTTTTTAATATTTGATTTTCCTGAATTTATAGATATTAGTTTGTCATTAACTTCGTATTCGGTATTTATTTCAGATCCAGGAAAATTTAATGAAATTTTGCCACCGTAAGTATTTTTCTTTTTTTTATCTTCAGAGAATTCGCTTTTAAGTAAAGCATTTACATTTTTAAATTTAACCTCTATATCTGTTTTTTTTTTATTAATATTCCTCGATAATCTAAAATCATATTTTGTATTATAAATTGTACCATCAAAATTAATTTTATTTTTATTTTTTATTTTATCGTAAAAAAAATTTAGTTTATTTATTGTAGCGAGAGCAACTACATCTTTTTTGGAATTGTTATTCCTAAAAAATATTTTACTTTTTTTAATTTTTATTTTTTTACTTGAAATTTTATTTTTAAAATAATTATTAATATATTTATAAGTTATATTGTTAATATTAAAATTAGCCTCTGAAATTACAACATTTTTAATATCTAATTTATTTTTATTGTATAAACTTTTTACATAAACATAAATATTCATTTTTTTTATTTGTACAAAATCATCAAATTTGTTTTTGGAATCATTGGTTAAAAAAACATTTGTTATTTCAAAATTTGGAGTTGGAAGTATTTTATAAGTAATATTTGCTGAAAGTGATGTATTTAAATTAAATTCATCAGATAACTTTTTATTTAGATCTTTTTGTATTTTTCCAAAATTATATAATGTTGGGATTGAAAGATAAAAAAGGAAAGCAAACAATAAAATTATTAATAAAACTAAATATCTGCTAAAAATGCTTAACTTAACTGCCTTACTAAAAAGAAAGTTTAGAGTAATAAATGAAATAAATATGCCTTTTAACTTTATAAAAAACTCTGTTTCTTTTAATTTTTTTATAATGTAATTTTTCACTAAAATAATATATCGATGAAATATGGATGTTATTTTTTCTTGAATTTTTTTCATATAATAATGATTAATGACTTATAATGATAATTTATAAATGTTAAATTTTGAATATTTAAAAGAATTAAATAATGAGCAAAAAGAAGCTGTTTCTTATTTAAATGGACCACTTTTGGTGGTAGCTGGAGCAGGATCTGGTAAAACTAAAGTTTTAACATCAAGGATAGCCCATATAATTAAAAGCAAAAAAGCATACCCAAATCAAATTCTTTCAGTGACATTTACAAATAAAGCAGCACAAGAAATGCAAAATAGAGTTAGCAAAATGCTTAAAAAAGAAGCTATTGGAATTCCTTGGTTGGGAACTTTTCATTCAGTGAGTGCTAAATTATTAAGGAAGCATGCTAGTGCTGTTGGTTTAAATAGTAATTTTTCAATTATAGATCAAGATGATCAAATAAGATTAATTAAAAATATATGTAAATCTGAGAATATTGATATTAAAGAACTGTCACCTAACTACGTGCTTTCATCAATAAATGGGTGGAAAAATAAAGGTCTATACCCAGAAAACGTTATACTTAAAAAAAAAAAAATTTTTGAAAAAGAAATTTTAAATATATATAAAATATATCAAGTAAAATTATTAGACTTAAATGTGTGTGATTTTGGTGATTTAATTTTACATTGTGTAAATATATTCGAAAAAAACTCTGATATTCTTGAAATTTATTCTAACAACTTCAAATATATTTTAGTTGATGAATATCAGGATACGAACTTCATTCAAAGTAAATGGTTAAATTTTTTAGCTAAAAAACACAATAACATTTGTTGTGTAGGTGATGACGATCAATCAATATATAGCTGGAGAGGTGCAGAAATAAAAAACTTCTTAGAATTTGATAAAGTTTACAATAATACTAAAATTGTAAGATTGGAAAAAAATTATAGATCTACTCAAAATATTTTAGAAGTAGCTTCAGGCCTTATAGAAAATAATCAAAATAGAGTTGGAAAAAATTTAATAACAACAAAAAATATGGGTGAATTAATAAAATTAAACTGTTTTAAAAGTACAAAAGATGAAGCTACAGGAGTTTCTGATGAAATAGAAAAAAAAATTAAAAAAAAAAATTCTCTCAATGAAATTGCAATACTTGTAAGAGCAATTTTTCAAACAAGGGAATTTGAAGAACGTTTTCTAAAAATTGGAATTCCATATAGAATAGTTGGAGGTACAAAATTTTATGAAAGAGCAGAAATAAAAGATTGCATAGCATATTTACGTTTAATTTATCAAAACAAGGATGACCTTTCTTTTGAAAGGATTGTAAATGTTCCTAAAAGAGCAATAGGAGATACAACTATAAAACAAATTAACGATTTTGCAAAAAAAAATTCTATTTCTCTTGAAATTAGTTCAAAAAAATTGATCGAATTAAATCTTATTAAACCAAAAACAAAAGTTGGATTAAATTCATTTTTAAATTCGCTTTTAAAGTGGAGAGATGATTTAATAAATAAAAAATTTAACCATGTGAAATTAATGCAAACAGTGTTAGATGAATCGGGTTACTCTTATATGTTAAAAAATAAAAAAGATTTAGAAAATGAGAATCGACTCGAAAATATAAAAGAACTTTTAGTTGCAATGAAGGATTTTGATAATTTAGATAGTTTCTTAGAACATGTGGCTTTAGCTACCTCAATAGATCAAAAATGGGATGGCGAAAAAGTTAATTTAATGACTATGCATGCTTCAAAAGGTCTCGAATTTGATTTCGTTTTTTTACCTGGATGGGAGGAAGGTTTATTTCCTCATCAAAAATCTATAGAAGAAAGTGGAGATAAAGGTTTGGAAGAAGAAAGAAGACTAGCATACGTAGGTATTACAAGAGCAAAAAAAAATGCTCTTATATCTTTTTCAATGAATAGATTTTACCAGGGTGATTGGATAGATAGTATTTCTTCAAGATTTATTAACGAATTGCCAGAAAAAAATGTTGAAAAAAATAATTTTTATGAAGAAAATAACGATGATGATTTTGAATTTAATCAAGATTTTGAAGAAGATGAGGGGAAAAAAAGTCCTGGATGGATAAGATATCTTAAAAGAATCAAATGAGCAAAAAAATAATTAAAAAAATAAGAAATAAATTTACTCAATTAAAAATTGATGGATACATTATTCCAAAAAATGATGAATTTTTTTCTGAATATGCATCTGTAGATCGCCTTAAAGTTATTTCAAATTTCAGCGGATCTGCAGGAATAGCAGTGGTTTTAAAGAAAAAAAATTATTTATTTGTTGATGGAAGATACACGCTCCAAGCACAAAAAGAATCAGGTAAAGAATTTAAAATAATCGCAATTCATAAAATTCTACCATACAAGGTACTAAAAAATTTAAGATTGGGTTTTGATCCAAGTTTACATACAAAAAAGCAATTAAAAGTGTATTTTGGCAGAACTTCAATTTTGAAAGCAGTTAGCAATAATTTAGTTGATGAAATCCAAAAAGAAAAAACAATACAAACAAAAAAATTTTTTTCATTAAATAGTAAAGTAGTTGGAGAAAGTTATAAATCAAAAATAAATAAAATTAGATTTATATTAAAATCTAACAAAGCAGATTACCTATTTATAAGTGCTCCTGAAAATGTTGCTTGGATATTAAATATTAGAGGCTCAGATAATCCTAATAGTCCTATACCTAATTGCAGATTAATAATTGGAAGAAATAAAGAATTATTTTTAATCGCTCAAATAGATAAAACTTCAAAAATAATTAAAGAAAAAAAATTGTCAAAAAAACAAGTAATTGATCCAAAAAGTTTTAAAGATTTAATTAATAATTTAAAAGGAAATAAATTCATAATAGATCCAGCGTCATGCTCAGTGTTATATGAAAATATAATTAAATCAAAATTTCAAAACATAAATTATGGTGATCCTTGCTATAAATTAAAATCAATAAAAAATTCCTCTGAAATTAGAAATATGTCTAATGCACATATTATAGATGGTGTAGCATTAACTAAATTTATTTATTGGATAAAAAATATAAATAAAAAAAAAATCACTGAAATCGACTCAATAAAAAAATTAGAAAAATTCAGAAAACTGAATAAAAAATATTTATTTCCTAGTTTTAATACAATTGCTGGTACCGGCTCTAATGGGGCTATTATTCATTACAGAGCATCCAAAAAAACTAATAAAATTATAAAAAAAAAAGATATTTTCTTATGTGACTCAGGCGGGCAATATAAATTTGGAACAACAGATGTAACTAGAACTATTTGTTTTTCTAATCAAAAAAAATCAATTAAAGATAAATTTACTAAAGTATTAAAAGGACATATTGCTGTTGCAACAAGTAACCTTAAAAAATTTGATGTTGGTAAAAAAGTTGATATTAGAGCCAGGAAATATTTAAATAGAGATGGTCTAGATTATGAACATGGTACAGGACATGGGGTTGGTTTTTTTTTAAATGTGCATGAAGGACCTCAGGGTATAACAAAAATTAATAATGTTAAGTTCCAAGAAGGAATGATTTTAAGTAACGAACCTGGATACTATAAAAAAGGTCAATATGGAATTAGAATAGAAAATTTAATTTATGTAAAAAAAATTAATAATAATTTGTACTTTGAAAATTTAACACTTGCACCAATTGAAAAAGATCTTATTAATTTTGATTTATTAAATGCTGAGGAAAAAAATTATTTATTTATGTATCATTTAAATGTTTATTTAAAAATACATAAATACTTAAATAAGGAAGAAAGAAGTTGGTTAGTTAGTCTTATTTAGCATACTCATCCATTCTTTTTGAGTAATTACTTTAATATTAAGTTCTTTTGCTTTTTTTACTTTCTTGGAAGTAGGCTTATCTCCGATAATCAAATAGTTAAGTTTATAATTAACATTACTTATAATTTTTCCAGAGTTTTGTTCTACCAGAGATTTAGCTTCTGCTCTGCTAATTTGATTTAACTTTCCTGTAAACATAAAAGTTTTATTTTTTAAAATTCCATCTTTTTTATCTGTTGGTGAATTAGAAATTTTCATATTTTCTGTTAACTTCTTTAAAATACTTATATTGATCTCATTTGAAAAAAAGTTTTTAATTGATTTAATTTGAGTTTCACCAATTCCATCTATATTAGACAAATTTTCTATTTCATTAATTCTTGATAGTTTGCAAAAATTATCAATATTTTTTAGATGTTGGGCTAATAACTTTGCATTTTCTTGTCCAATATGTCGAATACCCAACGAATAAATAAATCTATCAAGATTAATTTTTTTAGATTTTTCTATAGCATATTTTAAATTTGCTACAGATAAATTTCCCCAGCCTTCTAAATTTTTTATTTTATCAAAATCTAATCTAAAAATATCTTGTGGAAATTTAATAAGTTTTAATTCCCAAAATTGTTCTACAATTTTTTTTCCAAATCCATCAATATTTAATGCCTCCTTGGATACAAAATGTTTTAAACTCTCTACTGCAATTTTTTTACATTTAAAATCTTCATTAAGACATCTTCTTACTGCATCATATTTTTTAGTGGTTTCATTAAAATCTTTAACAGTATTTGACCCACAAGAAGGGCATTTGAGAGGAAAAATATATTTTTTTGAATTTGATAGTCTTTTATTTTTATCCACAGAAACTACATGTGGAATAACATCTCCTGCTCTTTCAACTGTAACAGCATCTCCTATTCTTATATCTTTCCTATTTATTTCATCTTCATTATGCAATGTAGCATTAGAAACTATAACACCACCAATATTTACAGGTTCAATTTTTGCAACTGGTGTTAATGCACCAGTTCTTCCAACTTGGATATCTATTTTTAAAATTTTTGAAATAGAACTGTTTGCTGAAAATTTATGAGCTATCGCCCACCTAGGAGCGTTAGCTACAAATCCTAATCTTTTTTGTAAAATAAATTTGTTAACCTTATAAACAAGGCCATCAACATCATAATCCAAACTATATCTTATTTCTTCAAATTTTTTGTGATGAAATATTAAGTTTTTAATGCCTTTTATTGTTTTATTAAATTTGCTTGTTTTAAATCCCCAACTATTTAATGATTTTAAAAAATTAGATTGTTTTTCAAAAACATTATTTTCTATATGTCCAAAAGTATAAGCTATAAAATTTAAGGGTATTTTTTTTGTTTCAGAAGGATCTTTTTGTCTTAAAGATCCAGAAGCGGCATTTCTTGGATTTGCAAACTTTTTATCCATTTTTTTAAAATCATTTTTTGAAATAAATACTTCTCCTCTAATATCAATTTGCTTTGGAAAATTTTTAGATACTATTTTTTTTGGAATATCTTTAATAGTTTTAAGATTTTCTGTAATATCTTCACCTTCTGCACCGTCTCCTCTAGAAAGACCTGTTGTTAAAACTCCATTTTCATATTTAATTGATGCTGATATTCCATCAATTTTTGGCTCTGTACTATATTCTATTTCTATATTTTGATTTAGACTTAAAAAATTAATTATTTTTTTTTCAAAATTTTTTAGATCATCTTCATTAAAAGCATTACTTAAAGAAAGCATAGGAACTTTATGTTTTATTTTTTTAAAATTTCTTGAAGGTTTAAAACCAACACTTTGTGAAGGAGAGTCTTTTTTTAATAATTCTGGATATTGCTCTTCGATTTTAATTATATCTTTTCTTAACTGATCATATTCTTGATCACTTACTGAAGGATTGCTTTTATCGTAATAAAATTTATTGTATTTGTTAATTAATTTTATTTTTTTTAAATAATCTTTTTTTATGGAAGAAATGTTCATTATAATTGGAAAAGTGATTTAAATTTTCTAATAATAAAATTTCCTTTTTTTCTTTTTTTTTTTAATGGACTTTCATATTCTTTATTGAAAATAACATATGTTGCTTCGTACCATCTGCTTGACTGATAATTATAACCAAGCAAACTTGCATATTTTTTTGCTTCGTCCACAAGTCCTAATTTATAATGTATTTCGACAAGTCTATGTAATGCCTCTTCAACATAAATAGTTGTATCATAATTTTCAACTACTCCCTTAAATCGATTTATTGCACCAACCCATTTTTCTTTTTTCATATAATATCTGCCTAGAAAAATTTCTTTTGAGGCAAGAACATCATTAATTAAATCTATTTTATACTTAGAATCCAAAGCAAAATCTGTATTTGGATAATTATCAATAACAAATTGAAATTGTTCTTTAGCACTTAACAAAGGTCCAATGTCTTTTTTTTCATCTACTATTTGTTCATAATAACATATTGCTAAAAGAAAATGAGCATAATTTAATCTTTCATGCTTTGGATATTTTTTTATAAATCTTTCCAATTCCGAAATCGCATCAAAATAATAATCATGATAATAATAAGAATATGCTGCCATTAAAATTGATCTTGGAGCCCATTCAGATTGTGGAAATAATATTTCCGCTTCATTAAATTTTTTCGCTGCGAATAAAGTATCACCTGCTTCAAATGCCTTCACTCCCTCTTCATAAGCTTCGATCATTTGAAGATTAATTTCTTTTTGTTTTATTACCGAAACCTTTGTTTTTTCTTTTGAACAAGATTGAACAAAAAATACCAGAATTATAAATAGTAACCTTAGAAAAAAGTTCATTAAAGATTTTTAGCAGAAATTTTTAAAAACTCTAAACTTTTATGCTATGGATCTTAGGTATTTTCTATTTATTAAAGAATGTGGGATGTTTTTCTCTTTAATTTCAACTATGCTGAAATTATCTTTATTTTGAAAGACTTCTCTTAATAATTGATTTGTTAGGCTGTGGCCTCCCTGAGAACAGGTTACCTTTCCAATAATTTTATACCCCGATAAATAAAGATCGCCTATACAATCTAGTATTTTGTGGTTTACAAATTCTTTTTCATTTCTTAAACCACCATCATTTAAAATCTTATTGTCTTTTACCACTATTGCATTTTCTAAACTTCCACCTTGTGCTAAATTCATTTTTTTGAGTTTTTCGATATCTTCATATACACAAAAAGTTCTTGAACTATAAATATCTGATAAATCTGTTTCGTATACCTGAACTGAATTTCTTTGATTTCCAATTATTTCGTTATTAAATTTAATTTCAAAATCAATGTCTAAATTAATTCTATTAGGTTCAATAGACATAATTTTATCACCATCTTTTACATTAATCTTTTTTTCCAATTTTATTATTTTTATTGGTGTCTGACTAAATGCAATTCCTGTAAGATTAATTTTTTCAACAAACTCTTTAGCTGACCCATCTAAAATTGGAACTTCTTGTGAATTAATTTCAATAAGAGCATTGTCGATACCCGTGCAAAATAGTGCTCCCATCAAATGTTCTATAGTTGAAATTTTTATCCCATATTCATTTTCAATAGTTGTACAATAACTTGTATTTACCACATTAAAAATTCCAGGAATTACTAGATTATTTTTTTTAAGATCATTTCTTTTAAAAATAATTCCAGTGTTTACTTCGGCTGGGTTGATCTTCATTACAACTGGTTTGCCAGTATGCAAACCCACACCTTCAAACAAAATTGCTTCTTTAATAGTTTTTTGATTTAACGCAGACATGGCAATTTTATAATTACCTTTTTAGATTCTTTAAAAACAAGAAATGTTACGAGAAAATACCGGTTAATTACTTAAAAAAGTGGAATAATTTCTCAAAAAAACCTCTTTTTTTAGGTACTCTAGGAATTGATACAACCTCTTGTTTATTTAAACCTTCTACTATCTCCTTTCCTTTCTGACATATATTTTTATTTTTGTCATCAAAAGAAAAAGAATTTATATAGTTCAAGCATACAAATTGATTAATATAAATTTGTTGTTTTGAAAATAAATTTTCAAAACTTTTTACAAAATTTTTTGGAAAACAGATAAATTTAATATCAATTGAAAATTTGTTACAAGTTTTATCTAATTGTAATAAATCATACTTGCTATCATCTAAAATATATTTTTCTACAATTATATGCAAAATTTTTAAGTCGCTATTAAATTTAATTATTTGCTGTCTTGCATCTTGTATTAAATAAGTAGCATCTTCTTTTGTTACTTTATTTCCTTCATTATTTTTATTTACTGATAAATTTATTGATATTGATTGGGGAGTTTCAACTAGAAGATATACGTCTTTTATAAATTCTTTTGTTAACTTTTCTATTTCTCGAATATTTTTTTCCAAAATTACTTCTAATTTTTTAAAATCTAGTTCTTTATAATTACTGAAATAATTTTCATAAGGTAATTTTTTGTAATATTCTAATTTATTATTTGCTATATTAAATACTGCTAAATTTAAATTTAAATAATTAAATTCTAAATATACATCAAATTTTTTTTCACTCATTAGATAAAATAATTTTTTTGTTAATTCTTAAATCAATAATTTTTTTTTCATTTAATTCGTTATTTGTTTTAATCCTATTCGCAAATTTAAGTGACTCTAGTATATTTTCTTCTGGAAGTTTTATTAAAAAACCATCTTTTGTTTTAATGTCCCATCTGTTGCTAGGAAAGTAATAAAATGAGTCAATTTCTTTAAATTCAATATTAGATTTGTCTACAATTTTCTTTAGTTCAAGAAAATTTATATAACTATTCTTACCATACACAAAAGGCAAATTATAATTGGGAACCTCTATTTTGCTTAAAGGAATCAGTTTGCCATTTGAACCTATATAAAACTTTTTGCTACTTAGATTTGTTATCGCTAATAAATCTGCTTGCTTTATTTTTATTTTTATTAAATTGGGATAAATTTTTTTTATATAAAAATTTTCTATTAAATGGTTTTGTTTTAATATATTAAAAAAATCATCCCTGTTTAATAATAAAATATTTTGCTTTAACAAAAATTTTACACTGTCATACACTTCATTATTATTTTTTTCTGAAAGACCAGTAATTTCAATTATATTTATATTATTCTCAAAACTATCTTTGAAAATATTTTTCTTATTTATTGGTGTGCTTAATAAAATAAATAAAAATAAATAAAAAAATATTTTAATTTTTCTATCTATTAATTGACGCATCTTTAATCATCCACTCAATTAGTTTAATAAAACTTATACCTTTGTGTGCAGCTATTTCGGGAACTAAAGAAAGGCTTGTCATTCCAGGTTGTGTATTAACTTCTAATAAATAAAATTTACCATTAAAAAATTTAAAATCTGATCTAGTTATTCCCCTACAACCAATTAATTTGTGTGCTTTAAGTGCAATATTTTCAACTTTATTTAAATCTTTTTTACTTATACTGACAGGAATAAGGTGTTTAGTTTTTGCTTTTGAATTATATTTTGCCTCATAATCATAAAACTTTCTTTTTGGAACAAGCTCAATAGTCCCTAATTTTTTTTTACCCATAATTGCTACTTGTATTTCTCTTCCGCCAATAAATTCTTCTATTAAGATATGTTTATAGTGAAATAATTTTTTTAAATTTTTCGAAAAATTTTTTTCATTGCATATATATACATCAACACTAGAACCTTCATTTATAGGTTTTATAACAACTGGGAATTTTAGTTTTTTTTTAATTTTAATAATTTTTTTCTTATTTATTTTATTATAATTGCCAAATATGTACTTGATATATTTGGGAGTTGTTATTTTATTTTTTATAAATATTTTTTTAGAAGCTTCTTTATCCATGGCAATGTAAGATGCCATAACTCCCGAATGAGTATATTTAACTTTAGATGTTTCAAGAATTGCCTGCACATATCCATCTTCTCCGAACCTTCCATGAAGTGCATTAAATACAACATTGGGTCGAAAACTTTTAATTTTATTTAATAAACTGCCATCAGGTTCAGCTACTACAGCTTTGTATTTTTTATTCTTTAAAGCTTTTAATACGCTTTTTGCAGTGATTAAACTTATTTCTCTTTCTTTTGAAAAACCCCCCCCCAAGTATTAAAACTTTCTTCATAATATTAATTTATTATTTCTATTTCTAAATCTAAATTTATACCTGTTTTTTTTTTAACTTCTCTTCTTACAAAATCTATTAATTTTTTCATGTCTTGATATGTTGCTTTATTTTTATTTACAAAAAAATTTGAATGCTTTTCAGAAATTGTTGCATCTCCAAACGAAATATTTTTCGGGACTGATAATTTAATCAATTTCCACACTTTTTCACTTGTTTGAGATATGGGATTTTTAAAAGTACTTCCACTTGTTTTTATTTTGGTAGGTTGGGTTTTTTCTTTTTGTTTATTTAGAATTTCAATCTGCTTTTTTGCTTCTATTTTATTTTTAAAGGTACCTTGAAAAGATGCGCTTAAAAAAATTAAGCTTCTAGGTAAGTCAGTTTTTCTATATTCAAAATTAATATTTGATGAGGGTATTGTTAAAACTTTACCTTCAATATCCACTGCTTGAACAGATATTAAAATGTCTTTAAACTCTGAGCCAAAACACCCTGAATTCATTCTAATTCCACCACCTATAGAACCAGGAATACATGATAAAAATTCTAATCCACCAATATCATTTTCTGATGCAAATTCTGCAACTCTTTTATCAATAGAAGCGCTACCTGCTATAATTGTCTTATTAGGCAAAATAGAAATGTTAGAAAAACTTTTTCCTAATTTAATAACAACTCCATCAAAGCCTTGGTCATTTATTAAAACATTAGAACCAGCGCCTAAGATAAAAATTTTTTCTTTTTTTCCAAATTTTTTTAAAAAATCAATTAAATCTTTTAGATTTTCGGGTTTAAAATAAGCTTTTGCATTTCCTCCAATATTAAACCAATTAGTTTTTTTTAAATCATAATCAAAAATTAATTTTCCATTTGTTTGTTCTGAAAATTTTTTTAAAGTATCAATACTCATTATATTAATTTTGGTAAATTTCTAATCCAACTTGATATTGATCCTGCTCCCATTCCAATTACAATTTTTTCGCCGTAGATATTTTGTTTAATATATTTTGCTAACTCAATTTCATTTTTTATCATAAATACATTAACTTTAGAGTTTTTTGCTATCATCTTTGCGAAGTTTATATATTGAAAGCCTAACTTTAATTTCTCTCCTGCCGCATAAATAGGACAAAGAATAACACTATCAACTTTACTAAAAGATGAACTAAATTCTTTTTTTAAATTTTTAAGTCTAGAAATTCTGTGGGGCTGAAATATACAAATTATTTCTTTATCTTTATAAACAGTTTTAACTCCTTTTAATAATTCTTTTATTTCAGTTGGGTGATGGGCATAGTCATCAAAAAAAACTGTATTTTTAAATGTAAAAATTTTATTAAATCTCCTTTGAACTCCTTTAAAATTTCTTAAAGCTTTTTTTATTATTTTAGAAGAAATCCCTATAGTGATAGCAACAGCAACAGCTGCAGTAGCATTTCTAATATTATGAAGACCTAAAAGAGGTATTACTATATTACGTAAAGTATATTTTTTTTTTCCTGGAAGTTTTATATTTATATTGAATTTAGATAATTCTTTAGATTGATAAAAACTGCTAATAGAAAATTGTGCGTTTTTATCAGTTCCATAAGTATGAAAATTTTTTATTTTTATTTTTTTTATTATTTCCTTATTAATTTTATCATCCAAACAAATAAAGGATTTTCCAAAAGAAGGTGTTTTTTCTATAAATTTTATAAATAACTCTTTTATTCTATTCATGTTTTTATAGTAATCCATATGTTCTTGATCAACATTTGTAATAATAGAGTAAGTTGGTGATACTTGAATAAAACTTCCATCTGATTCATCGGACTCTAAAATGCACCAATCACCCTTTCCTAATTTTGCTGAATTGTTAAAAGAATTTAGTACTCCACCATTAATTATAGTTGGGTCTAGTGTTGTTCTTGAAAAAATTGAAGA
>CACDEK010000024.1 GCA_902551735.1 uncultured Pelagibacteraceae bacterium
AGTAGTGAGCTTCTAAAATCAGGAATTATAGCAATTTCTTTATCTTTAGCTGCAATGCTTTTTTATATCTGGATACGTTTTGAGTGGCAATTTAGCGTGGGTGCAATATTAGCTTTATTTCACGATGTTTTGTTAACTTTAGGTGTATTTTCACTTTTTAACCTAGAAATAAATCTTTCAATAGTAGCTGCTGTTTTGACTATAGTTGGATATTCTATGAATGATACAGTTGTTATATTTGATAGAGTAAGAGAAAATCTTAAAAAATATGCAGATATTAAAATTTACGATTTAACAAATATTTCAATTAATGATACTTTGTCTAGAACTATTATAACATCAATAACAACTTTATTAGCGCTCTTTTCAATTTATATTTTTGGTGGTCATATACTAAAAGGTTTTTCACTAGCTATGATCTTGGGTGTTTTATTTGGAACTTATTCATCTATATATATAGCTAATCCTATTTTAATTTTGTTAAAGGTTAGTCAAAGAACAATTTTAAAAGATGATAAAGATTAATATAAGTTTTGTGCTGCTACCATTGATAATAGCATTGGTAATGACAATAATGTATTTGTTCGTGAAAACAACATAGCAGTTTTAGCAGACTTAGCTTTCAATTCTGGATCGGCTTCAACTATGCCCAAAGCCCTTTTTTGATTTGGCCATATAACAAACCAAACATTGAATGCCATAATTAAACCTAACCACATTCCAATACCAATAGCTGCATTTTTTCCACCACCGCTTCCAATTCCTAGCAACATAGCCTGGTGAACATAACCATTTAAATAAGCAACTATAAGACCAGTAACTATTGTAGCTAATGCTGCCCATCTAAACCAAAATAATGCTGCAGGAGCTATTACTTTACCAATTGCAGGTTTTTGCTCATCGGGAATTTTAGTCATATTTGGAATTTGAACGAAATTAAAATACCATAGTAATCCAATCCACATTACACCAGATATAACGTGAAAATATCTAAACAGCCAACTCCAGAAAATTCTATCAAAATCAAAACCATCATTTCCAAAAAATAAAAATAAAAAAAGCAATAAAGATAAAGCTAGTGACAAATGTACAGTTTTGTTTAATGATTTTAAAATTTCTCCCATAATTTAGTATATCATTTAATTTATTAATTAAGCTATTTTTTTATATTTTTTTTCCAATATTTCTTTAAGAAATTTTGCTGTATAACTACTATTATTATTGCATATTTCTTCAGGTTTGCCTTCTGCGATGATATTTCCACCATTTATTCCTCCTTCTGGTCCCATATCTACAATATAATCAGCAGTTTTTATAACGTCTAGGTTATGTTCAATAACAACAACTGTATTACCCAAAGAAACAAAAGTGTGAAGTATTTCTAATAATTTTTTAATATCATGTTGATGTAATCCAGTAGTAGGTTCGTCTAGAATATACATTGTTCTTCCTGTTGATCTTTTTGATAATTCTTTTGCAAGTTTAATTCTTTGCGCTTCCCCACCAGACAAAGTGGTAGCTTGCTGACCAATTTTAATATATCCAAGACCAACCTTTTTGAGCGTAAGTAATTTTGATCTAATATTAGATATATTTTCAAAAAAATCACAACCTTCATCTACAGTCATATTTAAAATTTCGGCAATACTTTTTTCTTTATATTTTATCTCTAATGTTTCTCTATTATATCTACTACCTTTACACTCGTCACACGTAATATAAACATCAGGTAAAAAGTGCATTTCGTAAGTAATAACACCATCACCTTCACATGCTTCGCATCTCCCACCTTTTACATTAAATGAAAATCTTCCTGGCTTATAACCTCTACTTTTAGATTCGGGTAAGCCTGTAAACCAATCTCTAATAGGTCCAAAAGCACCCGTATATGTAGCAGGATTTGATCTAGGAGTTCTACCTATTGGCGATTGATCAATATCAATAATTTTATCTATTAATTCCGTTCCTTTAAAACTTTTAAAAGGTTTTGGAATTTTTCGTGATTTATTTTTATTAATCGCAAGATTAAGTGCATTATATAATGTTTGTAAAACTAAAGTTGATTTGCCACTTCCCGAAACACCAGTTACACATGTAAAGGTACCCAAAGGTATTTTTAAATTTACATTATTTAAATTATTTCCTGTAGCTCCTCCAATTTCAAGAAATCTTCCATTTTTTGCTAAACGTCTTTTCGGTGGTATTTGAATAAATCGCTTATATGATAAATATTTTCCTGTAATACTTTCTTCATTTTTAACTATATCTTCATATTTTCCTTGAACTACAACTTCACCACCTTTGTTACCAGCTTCAGGACCTAAATCTACTATATGATCAGCATTTTTCATTGTCTCCGTATCATGTTCAACAACGATAACTGTATTGCCCAAGTCTCTTAATCTCTTTAATGCATTTATTAATTTAATATTATCTTTTTGGTGTAATCCTATTGAAGGTTCATCTAAAACATATAACACTCCAGTAAGACCCGAACCTATTTGTGAAGCTAATCTTATCCGTTGAGATTCACCACCAGACAAAGTTCCCGATTCCCTCGATAAAGTTAAATAATCCAAACCAACATTTAATAAAAAACTTAACCTTTCATTAATTTCTTTTAAAATATGTTCGGCAATTTTAAATTGTTTTTTATCAAGATTATTCTCTAAATTTTTAAACCATTGATTAGCTTCTAGTATAGATTTTTCAGCAACCTCACCAATGTGTTGATTATTTATTTTTACGCATAAAGCTTCATCTTTTAATCTATAACCATTACAAGCTTCACACTTTTTATCTGACTGATATTGTGAGATTTCTTCTCTCATCCAATCACTATCAGTTTCAAGATATCTTCTTTCTAAATTGTTTATAACTCCTTCAAAAGTTTTTTTTGCTGTTGTATATTTTTCGTATCCATCATCATAAGTGAATTTAATTTCATCATCACCTGAACCATAAAGAATTATATCTTGAATTTTTTTCGGTAATTTTTTCCACTGATCATTTAACGAAAATTTGTAGTATTTCGCCAAAGAAGATAAAGTTTGAGCATAATATAATGAAGTTGATTTTGACCAAGGCTCAATTGCTCCATCTGCTATACTTATTTTAGTATTTGGTACTACTAAATTTGGATCTACGTTTAATTTAATTCCAATACCTTCACATTCTTGACATGCTCCATACGGACTATTAAATGAAAAAAGACGTGGTTCAATTTCCTCAATAGTAAATCCACTTTCTGGACATGCAAATTTTGTTGAAAAAATTAATTTTTCGACCTTTCTAAATTTTTTAGGAAGTGTTTCATTTTCGTATTCTATAAAAATTAATCCATTTGCTAAATTTACTGAAGTTTCCACACTTTCAGCAAGTCTATTACCTAACGATGAATTTATAATTATTCTGTCTACTAAGATTGAAATATCATGTTTTATTTTCTTATTTAATTCTGGAACATCATCGATGTCATAAAGTTTCCCATCGATTTTAATTTTTCTAAATCCTCTTTTTTTGTAACTTATTATTTCTTTTTTATATTCACCTTTTCTTCCTCTAACTACCGGAGCATAAATATATATAGTTGATTTTTTCGGCAGGTCTTTAATTTTATCAACTATTTGTGTTACAGTTTGTGAAGTTATTGGTTTTCCTGTAAATGGCGAATAAGGTATGCCAGCTCTGGCATATAAAACTCTCATGTAATCATATATTTCAGTGACTGTAGCTACAGTTGATCTTGGATTTTTAGATGTATTTTTTTGCTCTATCGATATAGCTGGGCTTAAACCTTCAATTAAATCAACTTTAGGTTTTTTCATTTTATCTAAAAACTGTCTTGCATATGCGGATAAACTTTCAACATATCTACGTTGACCTTCTGCATATATAGTATCAAATGCCAAAGATGATTTTCCTGAACCTGATAAACCAGTTATAACAACAAATTGATCTTTAGGTATCTCTAGAGAAATATTCTTTAGATTGTGTTCTTTTGCGCCTTTTATTACTATTTTTTTGATCATAATTTTGTTGCTTTAACTTAATTAAATTAATATTCACATATTATTGTGATATAAATATATGTTAATAAAATTTAAAATCTTAAAATAATATGTCAGGCAGTTTAAATAAAGTACTTTTAATAGGCCGTTTAGGCGCAGATCCCGAAATTAAACAAATGGTAAATGGTAAAAGTGTTGCCAGACTTAGCTTAGCTACAAGTCAGTCATGGAAAGATAAAAATACAGGAGAAAAAAAAGAAAAAACCGAATGGCACCGTATAGTTGTATTCAATGAGGGTTTAGTTAATGTAGTTCAGCAATATTTAAAAAAAGGGGCTCAAATATATGTTGAAGGTCAAATATCTACTAGAAAATGGAAAGATGAACAATCAGGTCAAGATAAATACTCAACAGAAATTATTATTCAAGGATACAACTCTTCATTAACAATGTTAGGTGGTGGTAGCGGAACACCAAATAAAGCAACTCAACAAAATGTGAATAGTGACACTACTTCTGAAGTTTCCCAAGATGATCTTGATGACGAAATTCCATTTTAGTCTATATGAGCAACATTGTTAATTCAACATCATTAATTAAACAAAATATAAAACCAATAGCTGTTTATGATGAAATGAGTTCATCTTATTTATCATATGCAATGAGTGTTATTGTAAGCCGAGCTCTTCCTGATATTAGAGACGGATTAAAACCAGTTCATCGAAGAATACTTTATGCAATGTATAAAGGTGGTTATGATTGGTCTAAACAATTTAGAAAATCTGCTAGAATAGTCGGTGATGTCATAGGTAAATATCATCCACATGGAGACCAATCTGTTTATGATGCTTTAGTAAGAATGGTACAAGAGTTTTCTATGAGCTTACCTTTGGTTGAAGGTCAGGGTAATTTCGGATCTGTAGATGGAGATCCTCCTGCTGCAATGAGATATACAGAAACAAAATTAGCAAAAGTTTCACAATTTCTTATCGATGATCTTGATAAAAAAACTGTAGATTTTAAAAGTAATTACGATGAAACGGAAAAAGAACCTTCTGTACTACCAGCTCAATATCCAAATCTTTTAGTTAATGGAGCAGGCGGTATAGCTGTTGGAATGGCTACCAGTATACCACCTCACAATTTAGGAGAAGTAATAAATGGAACTCTTGCATTAATTCAAAATAAAGACATAAAATTAAACGAATTAATGAAGCATATACCTGGGCCTGATTTTCCAACAGGAGGTATAATCATTGGTAAAAATATTATTAAAGAAGGGTATAAATCTGGAAGAGGATCATTTAAAATAAGAGGTGAAATTAACATTGAACAAGCTAAAAATAATAGGGAACGCTTAGTTATTACTTCAATACCTTATCAAGTTAATAAATCAAATTTAAATGAAAGAATAGCTGAACTTGTAAGAGATAAAAAAATTGAGGGAATTAAAGATATTAGAGACGAGTCAAATAGAGAAGGTATTAGAGTCGCTATTGATTTAAGATCAAATGTTGAGCCTGAAACAATAAAAAGACAACTGTTTAAATATACATCGATAGAAAGCTCATTTGGATTTAACAGCTTGGCGATAGTTGAT
Organism: uncultured Pelagibacteraceae bacterium; assembly: GCA_902551735.1. Lineage (GTDB taxonomy): Bacteria > Pseudomonadota > Alphaproteobacteria > Pelagibacterales > Pelagibacteraceae > Pelagibacter. Next base: position 5,611 of record CACDEK010000024.1, read on the forward strand.
GGCAAACCTAAACCAAATGTTTCACTAAAAGAGTTTTTAGAAAATTTTTTAAAATTTAGGGAAGATGTTGTAATTAAAAGAACAAAATTTGATTTAAAAAAAGCTGAAGAAAGAGCACATATTCTTTTAGGCCTTTCTGTGTCTGTAGAGAATATTGATAAAGTTATTAAAATTATTAGGAAATCAAAAAATCCTGAAGAAGCAAAAAAATCATTATTAAATGAAAAATGGAAAATTAACAAAGCAATAAAACTTATTAAAATTATTGAAAATAAAAAAAGTAAAAATTTATATTTTTTATCTGAAAAACAAGTTTTATCTATCCTAGATTTAAAACTTCAAAAATTAACAGCTATGGGTATTAATGAAATTGAATTAGAAATCAAAAAACTTGCTCAACTTATTTTTAATTTCAAAAAAATTATTAATTCAAAAAAAGAATTACTTAACGTTATAAGTAATGAATTAACTAATATTAGAGATAAATTTCAAGTTAAAAGACGAACAAAAATTATTGACGCTGTATTAAATTATGACATTGAAGAAACTATTCAAAAAGAATCCGTTATACTTAGAGTAACAGCTAAAAATTATATTAAAAGAGGAGCTTTAAGTAGTGTTAAAGTTCAAAAAAGGGGTGGCAAAGGTAAAGCGGGAATAAAAACAAGAGAGGAAGATAATGTGGTCCAAACTTTATCTGTAAATACGCACACTTCAGTTTTATTTTTCTCATCCGAAGGTCTTGTATACAAAATTAAAGCATGGAAAATTCCTGAAGGATCTGCCTCATCTAAAGGTAAATCATTACACCATATACTTCCATTAAAAACTCATAGTACTATAAGCTCAATTATGCCTTTTCCTGAAAATGAAAGTGAATGGAAAAATTCTCAAATAGTTTTTGCAACCTCTAAAGGTAAAATAAGAAAAAATAATCTAGAAGACTTTTCATCTATTAATGTCTCAGGAAAAATTGCGATGAAACTTGATACAAATGACAAAATTATAGGTGTCAAGATATGTAAAGAAGATCAAGATATTATGCTAAACACAAGGCTAGGAAAATGTATTAGATTAGATTCTAAAAAATTGAGAATTTTTAAAGGCAGATCCTCAAAGGGTATTAAAGGTATTAACCTAGCTGAAAATGACTCAATAGTTTCTTTATCTATAATAAGTCATGATGAAAAAAAACTAAAAAATGGAAAAATTAGTAAAAGTGAAAAATTAGAAATTAAAACAAAAGAAAAATTTATTTTATCAATTACTGAAAATGGTTATGGGAAAAGAACTTCACATTATGAATTTAGAGTAACTGGTAGAGGAGGCAAGGGTATAATAGGAATTAAAAATTCAAGTAGAAATGGCAATGTGGCCTCATCATTTCCAGTTTATGAGGGCGATGCTATACTTATTTCTACAAATAAAGGTAAAGAAATTAGATGCCCTGTTAAAGAAATCAGAGTTGCAGGTAGAGATACACAAGGTGTGCGTATAATTAAATTATCAGGTGAAGAAAAAGTTGTTTCCGCAATAAAAATTGATGATAATTTAATAGAATGAAGAAAACTGCTATTTACCCCGGTACATTTGATCCAATAACTTTTGGTCATATTGATGTTATAAATAAAGCATTAAAGATTTTTGATTATCTTATCGTTGCTGTATCTGATGGTAATAATAAAAATTATTTATTTGAAATTGACGAAAGAATAGAAATTGTTAAAAGAGCATTATTCACAGACTCAAAAATAAAAAAAAAAAAATTAAAAGTTATTTCATTTAAATCTTTAACTACAGCTTTATGTAAAAAACATAAATCGAACATTATATTACGTGGTTTAAGAGCAGTTTCAGACTTTGAGTATGAATTTCAATTAGCTGGAATGAACAGAAAACTAAATAAAAACATAGAAACAGTATTTGTCATGTCTGATGTTGCTAACCAAATAATTTCTTCAAGATTTGTTAAAGAAATTGCAGAATTAAATGGTGATATAAAAAAATTTACTACAAAAAGTACAATAAAAGCATTAAAAAATAAATTAAAATGAAAAAAATAATTTGTTTATTAATTTTCTTATTAATAACAAACAAAACAACCGCGGAGGAAAATAAAATGATTTTAAAACTAAAAGATGGTAATGTTAAAATTGAACTGTTTATTGATGTTGCGCCAAAACATGTTGAAAGAATTAAACAATTAGCTAATGATGGCAAATACGATAATGTAGTCTTTCATAGAGTAATAGATGGATTCATGGCACAAACTGGAGATGTTCAATTTGGCAATTCCTCATCTAATAGTTTTGACTTAATGAAGGCCGGTATGGGCGGTTCTGATTTGCCAGATTTAAAACAAGAATTTAGTAACTTACCTCATGAAAGAGGAACTTTATCGATGGCAAGATCTTCAGATCCAAATAGTGCTAATAGTCAGTTTTTTATTTGTTTTGAACCTGCTCCTTTTTTAGATAGACAGTATACTGTTTTTGGTAAAGTTGTAGAGGGAATGGAATTTGTTGATAAAATTAAAAGAGGTAATAAAGATCAAAATGGTTCTGTAGAAAATCCGGATAAAATTATCAGCTTTAAATCTTTATAAATAAATAAAATTATGGCATTAAAAAAGTTTAAATTTAATGTCAAAAAAAAAGATAGTTATGCAAGGCTTGGTGTAATCGAAACTCATAGAGGCAATATTGATACACCTGCATTTATGCCAGTTGGTACACAGGGTACAGTTAAAGCTACTTTTATAGAAGATGTAAAAAAAACAGGTTCACAAATCATTTTAGGTAATACATATCATTTAATGATAAGACCTGGAGTTAATAGAATAAAATCAGCTGGCGGACTTCATAAATTTATGAATTGCTCTTTACCAATTTTAACTGACTCCGGTGGTTTTCAAGTAATGTCTTTATCAAAACTAAATAAAATAGATCGTGAAAAGGGTGCAATTTTTAGTTCTCATATTGATGGAAAAAAAATAATATTAAGCCCTGAAGAAAGTATAAAAATTCAAAAAGGTTTAAATTCTGACATTTTAATGGTTATGGATGAATGTCCTAAAAAAAATGATAATTATGAAGTTATAAAAAAATCTATGAATCTTTCCATGTATTGGGCAAAAAGATCAAAAAAAGCATTTGGTCATAGTTCGCATAAAGCACTATTTGGTATTGTGCAAGGAGGTTTATTTAATGATTTAAGATTGAAATCTTTAAATGAATTATTAAAAATTGGCTTTGATGGTTATGCAATAGGTGGATTAGCTGTCGGAGAATCTCAATATGAAATGTTTAGAACTTTAGATAATCTTAAGGAACATATGCCAAAAGAAAAACCTAGATATTTAATGGGTGTAGGAACACCTTCTGATATATTGGGTGCAGTCAAGCGTGGCATTGATATGTTTGATTGTGTTATGCCAACTAGATCAGGGAGAACTGGATTAGCTTTTACTTGGAATGGTAGAATTAATATAAGAAATGCTAAATACAAAAATGATAATACTCCGTTAAACAGCAAAACTAAAAAATTTAATTTAAATAAGTATTCTAAAAATTATCTTAATCATCTATTTAATACTAACGAAATTCTTGCTTCTATGATTTTAACTTTAAATAATATCAATTTTTACCAAGAATTGATGACTGAAATTAGAAAATATATTAAAATTGGTGCATATGATAAATTTCATGATAAATTTATTAATAAGTTATAATTGATTTTACGTTGATTATTTTAAAAAAAACACTATAAGAAATCTTTTTGGGCCGTTAGCTCAGTTGGTAGAGCAATTCCCTTTTAAGGAATGGGTCGCTGGTTCGAATCCAGCACGGCTCACCAAAATTATAAAAATCTATTATGTTGTAATTGGCGGATACTTTAAAGTTATTTCAGGTATCCAATTTTCAATTTTTCTTTTTCTATTTTCTGGTGATGGATGAGTACTCATAAATTCAGGTGGTATTTTTCCTTTGTTTGCTTCTTTCATTCTATCCCATATATTAATAGTTTCACGAATGTCATAACCAGATAGAGAGGCAAATATTAAACCTAGATAGTCAGCTTCACTTTCTTGTTTTCGATTAAAAGGATTTACAATTCCCATTTTAGTTAATAAATCAACAGTATTAACTCCTGTTGTTCTATTTACTTGTGAAAGTTTACCTCCTGACAAAACATCTGTAACTTGAAGTACAACATTAACGGCTACATTTCTACTGGCTCGTTCTATTGAATGCTTAGCAACAGCATGAGCAATTTCATGTCCCATTACAGCAGCTAACCCGTTAGTATTTTTAGTTATATCTAACATACCAGTGTAAACAGCAATTTTACCACCCGGCATGCACCATGCATTTTTTATTTTTTTATTTTCGATTAAAATATACTCCCAGTCAAAATTAGTTGTTGGATCTAACGTGTTAGTTTGGACAAAATACTCACTTATAGATTTTTCAATTTTACTGCCTATTTGTTTTATTTGGTTTAATGAGTCCATATCCTCACTCATTTTTTCTTTTTTTTTAATTTGTTCATAAATTGATGCTGCTTGTGCGTTTAATTTAGCTTCAGGTATTAATTTTAATTGCTTTCTTTCGGTAATTGGTGCTGTTGTACACGAATGTAAGCCAACTGTTAAACAGCCACATCCAATCAAATGTAAAAATTTTCTTCGATTCATACGTTAAACTAATATAATATAGATGAGTTGATTCAATATGGCTAGATTAAAAAGAAAACGTATTTCATTAGTTGGAAGGCTTAGAAACTATTTTATTACAGGAATTGTTGTCTTAGTTCCAATTGGAATTACTTTATACCTTACAACTTTTTTTATAAAAATTTCATCAAAATTAATACCTAAAAATATCAACCCAAATAGTTATTTACCTTTTTCAGTTCCAGGACTGGAAATTGTTTTATCAGTAATTTTTATTACTTTAATAGGTGGGCTATCACTTTCATTTATAGGAAAAAAAGTATTACAAGTGTTTAATGATTTACTTAAAAGAATTCCTATACTAAGAACTATTTATTCTGCAATAGGTCAAATGGCTGAAACTCTTGCTCCTAACAAAACTACCAAAAAAAGTGTTGTATTAATTGAATATCCGAGAAAAGGTAGTTGGGCTGTCGGTTTTGCTACAAAAGATAACAAAGGCGAAATATCTAAAAAAACTAATAAAAATTTAGTTAATGTTTTTGTTCCTACCACACCAAATCCTACTAGTGGTTTTTTATTAATGTTTCCAAAAGAAGAAGTTGTTTATTTAGATATGAGTTTTGAAGAGGCTTCAAAATTTATTGTATCCGCAGGTACATCAAACCCAAAAAATTAAACTAGGTCATTTATTATTTCAGCTCTATCGTAAATTTTCATTAGCACTTTATATTTCGATAGATCACGTTCATCTTTTTCTATTCTTTTAATTTCTTCTTCTGCTAAAATAAACAAATCATTATCTCTTATAGGATCAGCCAGTTTAAAATTTTTAATTCCACTTTGCTTAAAGCCTAATAAATCACCAAAACCTCTAAGCTTCATATCTTCTTCAGCTATTAAAAATCCATCATTTGTTTTTTTTAAAATATTAATTCTTTTTCTTGCGTTGTTACTTAGATTTGATTTAAAGATTAAAATACAATATCCCTGATTTTCTCCTCTACCAACTCTTCCTCTTAATTGGTGAAGTTGTGAAACTTTTGCTAATTTTGTTTCTGTATATCTCATTGCAGCAGGAGGATCTCCATCTACAGATCCGAAATTACCCTGACCTTCAACCAAAGGTAAGCTCATAGAAAACTCTTGTACCATTCTTACTAAAGCATCATAAACAGATTGGTCTCCATGTGGATGATATTTACCTATGACATCACCGACTATTCTAGCAGATTTTCTAAATTGTTTAGACCAATCATAACCACCTTTATACATTGCATAAAGTATTCTTCGATGAACTGGTTTTAATCCGTCTCTAATATCAGGAAGAGCTCGGCTTACAATAACACTCATTGCATATGATAAATAAGATGAACTCATTTCATCATAAACAGCTATTGGTTTTATATTTTGTTTAATTAATGATGTTGAATTAACAATGTTGCTCATATAGACTAAAATGGAATTTCGTCATCAAGATCATCTTGGGAAACTTCAGAAGTAGTGTCACTATTCACATTTTGTTGAGTTGCTTTATTTGGTGTTCCGCTACCACCACCTAACATTGTTAATGAAGAGTTGTATCCTTGAATAATAATTTCTGTTGAGTATTTATCTTGACCTGATTGTTCATCTTTCCATTTTCTAGTAGATATTTGACCTTCAACATATATTTGAGCCCCTTTTTTTAAATATTGCTGAACTACATTAACTAAACCCTCATTGAATACAACTATACGGTGCCATTCGGTTTTTTCTTTTTTTTCTCCTGTATTTTTATCTTTCCATGACTGACTTGTAGCTAAGCTAAGTCTGGCAACACTTTTACCATTTACCATTTGTTTAATTTCGGGATCTGCGCCTAAACGGCCTATTAAAAGTACTTTATTTAAACTGCCTGACATATTATTTTAAGATTTTAAATTTTATTAACATATATTTATATCACAATAATATGTGAATATTAATTTAATTAAGTTAAAGCAACAAAATTATGATCAAAAAAATAGTAATAAAAGGCGCAAAAGAACACAATCTAAAGAATATTTCTCTAGAGATACCTAAAGATCAATTTGTTGTTATAACTGGTTTATCAGGTTCAGGAAAATCATCTTTGGCATTTGATACTATATATGCAGAAGGTCAACGTAGATATGTTGAAAGTTTATCCGCATATGCAAGACAGTTTTTAGATAAAATGAAAAAACCTAAAGTTGATTTAATTGAAGGTTTAAGCCCAGCTATATCGATAGAGCAAAAAAATACATCTAAAAATCCAAGATCAACTGTAGCTACAGTCACTGAAATATATGATTACATGAGAGTTTTATATGCCAGAGCTGGCATACCTTATTCGCCATTTACAGGAAAACCAATAACTTCACAAACTGTAACACAAATAGTTGATAAAATTAAAGACCTGCCGAAAAAATCAACTATATATATTTATGCTCCGGTAGTTAGAGGAAGAAAAGGTGAATATAAAAAAGAAATAATAAGTTACAAAAAAAGAGGATTTAGAAAAATTAAAATCGATGGGAAACTTTATGACATCGATGATGTTCCAGAATTAAATAAGAAAATAAAACATGATATTTCAATCTTAGTAGACAGAATAATTATAAATTCATCGTTAGGTAATAGACTTGCTGAAAGTGTGGAAACTTCAGTAAATTTAGCAAATGGATTAATTTTTATAGAATACGAAAATGAAACACTTCCTAAAAAATTTAGAAAGGTCGAAAAATTAATTTTTTCAACAAAATTTGCATGTCCAGAAAGTGGATTTACTATTGAGGAAATTGAACCACGTCTTTTTTCATTTAATAGTCCGTATGGAGCATGTCAAGAATGTGAAGGTATTGGAATTAAATTAAACGTAGATCCAAATTTAGTAGTACCAAATACTAAAATAAGTATAGCAGATGGAGCAATTGAGCCTTGGTCAAAATCAACTTCATTATATTATGCTCAAACTTTATCTTCTTTGGCGAAATACTACAAATTTTCGTTAAATGATCAGTGGAAAAAATTACCGAAAAAAATTCAAGATATAATTCTTTATGGTTCAGGTGATGATGAAATTAAATTCACTTATGATGATGGATACGAAAAATATACAACAGCAAAAAAAACTTTTGAAGGAGTTATAAACAATTTAGAAAGAAGATATCTTGAAACTGATAGTGATTGGATGAGAGAAGAAATCTCACAATATCAGTCAGATAAAAAGTGTGAAGCTTGTAATGGTTATAGATTAAAAGATGAAGCTTTATGCGTAAAAATAAATAATCAACACATTGGTGAGGTTGCTGAAAAATCTATACTAGAAGCTAATCAATGGTTTAAAAATTTAGAGAATAATCTTGATAAAAAACAATTTAAAATTGCCGAACATATTTTAAAAGAAATTAATGAAAGGTTAAGTTTTTTATTAAATGTTGGTTTGGATTATTTAACTTTATCGAGGGAATCGGGAACTTTGTCTGGTGGTGAATCTCAACGGATAAGATTAGCTTCACAAATAGGTTCGGGTCTTACTGGAGTGTTATATGTTTTAGATGAACCTTCAATAGGATTACACCAAAAAGATAATATTAAATTAATAAATGCATTAAAGAGATTAAGAGACTTGGGCAATACAGTTATCGTTGTTGAACATGATACGGAGACAATGAAAAATGCTGATCATATAGTAGATTTAGGTCCTGAAGCTGGTAACAAAGGTGGTGAAGTTGTAGTTCAAGGAAAATATGAAGATATAGTTAAAAATGAAGAAAGTATTACAGGAAAATATTTATCATATAAGCGATTTATTCAAATACCACCGAAAAGACGTTTAGCAAAAAATGGAAGATTTCTTGAAATTGGAGGAGCTACAGGAAATAATTTAAATAATGTAAATTTAAAAATACCTTTGGGTACCTTTACATGTGTAACTGGTGTTTCGGGAAGTGGCAAATCAACTTTAGTTTTACAAACATTATATAATGCACTTAATCTTGCGATTAATAAAAATAAATCACGAAAAATTCCAAAACCTTTTAAAAGTTTTAAAGGAACGGAATTAATAGATAAAATTATTGATATTGATCAATCGCCAATAGGTAGAACTCCTAGATCAAATCCTGCTACATATACGGGTGCTTTTGGACCTATTAGAGATTGGTTTACAGGCTTACCCGAATCTAAAAGTAGAGGTTATAAGCCAGGAAGATTTTCATTTAATGTAAAAGGTGGGAGATGCGAAGCATGTGAAGGTGATGGTGTTATTACTTACGAAATGCACTTTTTACCTGATGTTTATATTACGTGTGACGAGTGTAAAGGTAGTAGATATAATAGAGAAACATTAGAGATAAAATATAAAGAAAAAAGTATTGCCGAAATTTTAAATATGACTGTAGATGAAGGTTGTGATTTTTTTGAAAATATATCTAATATTAGATCAAAATTACTTACGCTCAAAAAGGTTGGTCTTGGATATATTAAAATTGGTCAGCAAGCTACCACTTTGTCTGGTGGGGAAGCGCAAAGAATTAAACTTGCAAAAGAATTATCAAAAAGATCAACAGGAAGAACAATGTATATTCTAGACGAACCTACTACTGGATTACATCAACATGATATTAAAAAATTATTAGAAATACTTCACACTTTTGTTTCTTTGGGTAATACAGTTGTTGTTATTGAACATAACCTAGACGTTATAAAAACTGCTGATTATATTGTAGATATGGGACCAGAAGGAGGAATAAATGGTGGAAATATCATCGCAGAAGGCAAACCTGAAGAAATATGCAATAATAATAGTAGTTATACAGCAAAATTTCTTAAAGAAATATTGGAAAAAAAATATAAAAAAATAGCTTAATTAATAAATTAAATGATATACTAAATTATGGGAGAAATTTTAAAATCATTAAACAAAACTGTACATTTGTCACTAGCTTTATCTTTATTGCTTTTTTTATTTTTATTTTTTGGAAATGATGGTTTTGATTTTGATAGAATTTTCTGGAGTTGGCTGTTTAGATATTTTCACGTTATATCTGGTGTAATGTGGATTGGATTACTATGGTATTTTAATTTCGTTCAAATTCCAAATATGACTAAAATTCCCGATGAGCAAAAACCTGCAATTGGTAAAGTAATAGCTCCTGCAGCATTATTTTGGTTTAGATGGGCAGCATTAGCTACAATAGTTACTGGTCTTATAGTTGCTTATTTAAATGGTTATGTTCACCAGGCTATGTTGCTAGGAATTGGAAGCGGTGGTGGAAAAAATGCAGCTATTGGTATTGGAATGTGGTTAGGTTTAATTATGGCATTCAATGTTTGGTTTGTTATATGGCCAAATCAAAAAAGGGCTTTGGGCATAGTTGAAGCCGATCCAGAATTGAAAGCTAAGTCTGCTAAAACTGCTATGTTGTTTTCACGAACAAATACATTATTGTCATTACCAATGCTATTATCAATGGTAGCAGCACAAAACTTATATTAATCTTTATCATCTTTTAAAATTGTTCTTTGACTAACCTTTAACAAAATTAAAATAGGATTAGCTATATATATAGATGAATAAGTTCCAAATAAAACACCCAAGATCATAGCTAGTGAAAAACCTTTTAGTATATGACCACCAAAAATATAAATTGAAAAGAGCGCTAATAAAGTTGTTATTGATGTTATAATAGTTCTAGACAAAGTATCATTAATTGAAATATTTGTTAAATCGTAAATTTTAATATCTGCATATTTTTTAAGATTTTCTCTTACTCTATCAAATATAACAACTGTATCATTCATAGAATATCCAACTATAGTCAAAACAGCAGCTACTATTGAAAGATTTATTTCTAGGTTAAAAAGTGAAAATACACCTAAAGTTAACAAAACATCGTGAAATAAAGCTAATATTGCACCCACGCTAAATTGCCACTCAAAACGTATCCAGATATAAAAAAGCATTGCAGCTAAAGATAAAGAAATTGCTATAATTCCTGATTTTAGAAGCTCACTACT
>CACDEK010000025.1 GCA_902551735.1 uncultured Pelagibacteraceae bacterium
ATGTATTTGATTATATATTTAAACAACTAGAAACAAGTATTAGAGAAATAGGTTATGGTGACGCTTCAATCAATAAAAAAATGAAAATTTACTTAAATACTTTTTATTCAATTTTGAATAGTATTGATAAATGGGAAAATTTTGATTTAACTGAAAGAAGCAAAATTTTTAAAAATTATTTAAATATTAAAAAAGAACCTATATTAATGACTAATTATTTTGAAAATTATTATAATTTACTTAAAAAAAGTTCTTTTAATTCACTTGTAAAAGGTGTAATTAAACTTAATTTTTAATTATGGCTGTACCTAAACGCAAAACAACTCCTTCAAGATCAGGGAAAAGAAGATCGCATATAAAATTTTCAACAAAAAAATATTGTTGAAGATAAAAAAAGTGGTGAATATAGATTATCTCATCATTTAGATCTTAAAACTGGCATGTATAAAGGAAGACAAGTCTTAGACCCTAAGGAATAAATAATTTATAATATAGAAATGTCTAATAAAATTACAATTGCAGTAGATGCAATGGGTGGTGATAATTCACCTTATAAAGTTATAAATGGTATAAATCATCACTTTGCAACTAGTAAAAATGTTTTTTATAAAATATTTGGTGATGAAGATATAATAAAAAAAATTATTCCTAAATCGTTACCATTTTCATCTTTTGAGTTAATCCATACAAAAGATCATATAAAAGGAAATGATAGCGCTCTAAGTGCTGCTAGAGCCAAAGATACAAGTATGTGGTTAGCCATAGATAGTGTAAAAAAAAAAGATGCTGACATTATTATTTCAGCCGGTAACACTGGCGCCCTGTTTGTAATTGCTAAATTAAATCTTAAAATGATTGAAAAAATTGATAAACCTGCACTAGCAGGTTTATGGCCAAATAAAAATGGAACAAATGTCGTTTTAGACCTTGGTGCAAGTATTGACTGTAGTGAAAAAAATTTAGTTGACTTTAGTATTATGGGTTCTGCATTATTTAAAGCATTATTTCCTACTGATGAGTCCAAGGTTGCTATTCTAAACATTGGATCAGAAGAAATCAAAGGTCATGAAATTATAAAAAAAGCTTATGAATTACTTAACACAAATAATAATTTTAATTTTAAATTTAATGGTTATATAGAAGGCAATGAAATCATGGATGGAACTTCCAATGTTATCATTACAGACGGCTTCACCGGAAATGTTGCATTAAAAACTGCAGAAGGAACAGCAAATTTTATAACAAATGAATTAAAAAAAACAATGACCAGTAATTTAATTGGTAAATTTTCTTCCTTAATTAATATTAAAAATATTAATAAATTTAAAAAAAGATTAGATCCACGATTATATAATGGAGCTATACTGTTAGGGTTGGATTCACCAGTTGTAAAAAGTCATGGTTCGACTGATTATATAGGTTTTTCACATTCTCTTACACTCTGTGAAAAAATTATATCAGGTAATTTTATTGATAAAATCAAACAAACTATAAATTAATTTATGAGAGTGAACTTAACAAAAAAAGAAATTATAAATTCTTTATATATGCAAGTTGGTTTTTCTAAAAAAATATCAGAAGAAATGTTAGAAGGGATTTTAAGTATAATTATTGAAAATTTAAAAAGAAATAAAAAAATTAAAATTAGTAATTTCGGAACCTTTTTAATAAGATCTAAAAAAAGTAGAGTTGGTAGAAATCCAAAAACTAAGGAAAAAAAAATAATTTCAGAAAGAAATGTAGTATTATTTAAACCATCCAAGGATTTTAAAAACTATATTAATAAAAATGAATAAATCAGATGATGCATACAAATCAATAAGTGAAGTAGCTAAAATTTTAAATTTAATAAGCAATAAAACTGGCAAACCAAGTACACACACTATTCGATTTTGGGAAAAAGAGTTTAAAATAATTAAACCAACAATTTTAGCTGGAAAAAGAAGATACTATAATAAAAGATCTATTGAGATTTTAAAAAAAATTAAGTTTTTACTTAAAAATCAAGGTATGACTATTAAAGGAGCCAAAAAGGCACTTTCAGATAATAATTCTTTTGAACTTGACGATTCATCAAATAAATCTATAAACACGGTTAAAAAAAGTTTAGATTTAAGAAAAAAAATTTCTAAAATATCTAGGCTTGTAAAAGAAATAAAAAAATTAAAATAATATGGCTAAAAAAACTCACATTAAAGTTAGACTTGTTCCCGAGTCTAAACCTGATAGTCCTTTTTTTTATTATGTTAAAAAACCTGCCGGTGGTGAAAAGGCTAAAATTAAATTAAAAGCAAAAAAATACAATCCTGCTACAAGGAAACATGAGACTTTTGTTGAAAAAAAACTTCCTCCCCATAGTAAATAATTATTTTTTTTTAAAATTTCTTCTTTCAAAATCTATATAAGTCCAAATCATATTTTTCCATATTCTTTGTGTAATTTTAGGGTCAATTCTATTTTTAATGGAAATTTTTTTTATTCTTTTTAAAATTAAATTTATTCTTTTTTTATCAACAATATCTTTTTTATGATTTTTGACTAACAAAACTTTTTTTATAATTTCTGTCCTTTTTTTTATTATTTTAATTAGTTGATTATCAATTATATCTAATTTTTTTCTAAGATATTTGAGTTTTATTTTGTTATTTGGCGACATTTATTCAATTGGATTTATTTATAATTAATATATTTATTTGAATATGTATATAGAGAATAAGATATTAAAAAATTATATTTCTATATGGTTACAATGCATGTTTTGGATTGTAGCAATAATGATAGTAGTAGGTGGTTTAACAAGACTTACAGATTCGGGCCTATCAATTACCCAATGGCAATTATTTTCAGGAATACTTCCACCATTAAATCAAAATGATTGGCAGTATTATTTTCAACTTTATAAAGAGATTCCTGAGTACAAAGTCCAAAATTTTTCAATGTCTCTAAAAGAGTTTAAAATAATTTATTGGTGGGAATATGCCCATAGAATTTTAGGTAGATTAATAGGATTGCTTTTCTTTATCCCTTTAATTTTTTTTACTATAAAATTGGGTTTTAGAAAAGTTATATTTTTTTATTTCATTTTTTTTCTTATCTGTTTTCAAGGATTTATAGGATGGTATATGGTCTCCAGTGGTTTAATTGACCGTGTTGATGTTAGCCATTATAGACTCGCTATACATTTAGTTATTGCTTTTATAATTCTTTCATTAATTTATTGGTCTTATTTATCAATAAAAATTTCAGATGTGACTTTTAAAAAAATTAACAGTATTATTCCATTGTTTTTTACTCTATTAATTTTTTTACAAATTTGTATTGGAGCATTTGTATCGGGTATGGATGCTGGTCAAATATACAATTCATGGCCATTAATGGGATCTACCTACTTTCCTGATGACAATTTATTAACAAATTTATTTAAGTTTTCAGTTTTTAATGATCCTTCATTAGTTCAATTTTTGCATAGAAATTTAGCATATATAATTTTTTTTTTTTATATTTATACTTATATTAAAATTAAGAAATTTAAAATTTTAAAGCTTTTTAATATAATTAATATTATTGGTTTACTTTTAGTGCTACAAATTGTTTTAGGAATTTTTACTTTATTATTTAATGCACATATATTCATTGCATCCATGCACCAGATAAGTTCAATTTTTCTAGTCAGTGCTGCAATATATTTTTTACATTTAAATTATAAATCAAATTAAAAACTTATAACTATTTTTCTGTAGCGCTTAATGCTTGTTCTAAATCAGCAATAATATCATCTGGATGTTCTATACCTATTGACAATCTAACATAACCTGGTGTTACGCCAGCAGATAATAATTCCTCTTCAGTTAGTTGGCTATGAGTTGTTGTAGCTGGATGAATAGCTAAACTTCTAGCATCACCTATATTAGCAACGTGATAAAACATTTTTAATGATTCAATAAACTTTTTACCAGCTTGAACACCACCTTTTAATTCTATACCTACCAAAGCACCGTTTCCTCCCTTAAAATATTTTTTGGATCTTGCTGCTATTTCTCCTTCATGAAGAGTAGGGTAGATTACTCTTTCGACATATTTATTTTTTTGAAGAAAAGAAACAACTTTTTCTGCATTGGAACAATGTTGCTTCATTCTTAAAGGAACAGTCTCTAAACCTTGTATTATATTCCATGCATTGTCAGGAGCCAGAGGTGCACCTAAATCCCTTAATAAACATACTCTTGCTCTAATAGCGTAAGTCACATTTGCTCCAGTTAATTGTGGAACGACTTGACCCCAAACAGCACCACCATAACTAGCGTCAGGTTCATTAAAATTAGGTTGTCTTTTTGGATCAGCTGTCCAATCGAAATTTCCACCATCTACTATACATCCACCTATAACAGTACCATGACCACCTATAAACTTTGTTAAAGAATGAACTACTACCGCTGCACCATGTTCTAAAGGTTTACAAATAACTGGAGATGCGGTGTTATCCATAATCAGAGGGATATTATGTTTTCTTCCTATATCAGAGACTTCTTTGATTGGAAAAACTCTAAGATATGGATTTGGTAAAGTTTCTGCATAAAAACATCTTGTTTTTTCATCAATTAGTTTTTCGAAATTGTTTGGATCTGCAGGATCAGCGTATCTACATTCAATGCCTAGTTTTTTTAAAGTATGAGTAAATAAATTTACAGTACCACCATATAAATCTGTTGAACTAATAAAATTATCTCCAGACTGACATATATTTACTATAGCAAAAGCTGATGCAGCTTGACCTGAACCAACACTTACACAAGCTAAACCGCCCTCTAATGCAGCAACTCTTTTTTCTAAGACATCATTAGTTGGATTCATAATTCTTGTATAAATATTACCAAATTCTTTAAGTGCAAATAAGTTTGCAGCATGTTCTGTATTATTAAATTGATAAGAAGTTGTTCTATATACAGGCACAGCAACAGCTGTTGTTGCCGGATCACTTCTATAATCACCACCATGTAGAGCTATTGTTTCTGGATTTTTTGATTTACTCATTTTCCTCCTTTTTTAATACTTATTCTATCAGGCAGTAGTGTATATTAAAACACCCAAGTTCTATGATTTAGCTGGATAATTATGTGTAACAAATTTTTTTAATACTTTTAAAACTCTATCAGCTTCTTCTAATAACATCATATGTCCACAATTATCTATAATATCAACTTGGCTACCTTCAATTAAATCAGCTAATTTTTTTCCTTCTTTAACTGGACACATTTTATCATCAGTTGCTAATATTGATAATGTTGGAACTTTAATTTTTTTTGCTGCTTCAAAACCATTTTTGTAATTATCACATGCTCTAAAATCAACCCCAAGAGTATTTTTGATAGTTCTTGTTTTAGCTAACATTGTACCTGTATTTATATGATACAATCCAGGAACTGGATGACCGCCAAAATGTCCTGCAGGACCATGGGCCCAATCCATCATTAAATCTACGGCTTTTGGATCATTATTTTCAGCTAAAGATAATAATTCTGGGTTCATAGGAATAGCGCCAGCGCCTCCCATCAAGCTTAAAGTTTTAATTTTGTTAGGATTTCTTGCTGTGCATTCAATTGTTACCAAACAACCCTGCGAGTGACCTACTAAAGAAGCTTCTTTATATCCTACAGCATCTATTACATTGCTTAACCAGTCAGCCATATCTTCAATTGATTTTAAGCTTTCACCTCCAGAAAGACCATGACCAGGCATATCTAAAGCTAAAACACTATATCCATGAAAAGCAAAATATCTTGTTTGGAGAACCCATGTCATATGAGTTAAACCACTACCGTGAACAAATATAATTAAAGGTTTTTTTTTATCGAAAGGTCTACCACCAGTAGAAGCAAATACTTCTTGATTATTAACTTTAAACCTCATTGATTAGAAACAAGTCTTGGTTTTCTAGCTGCTCTAAAACCAATTTCAAAATCATTTTTTATATCATCTATATCTTCTATTCCTACTGACAATCTAATCATATCATGAGATAAACCTGCAAATTTTAAAGTTGCCTCATCCATTTGTGAATGTGTTCCAGAAGCTGGATGTATAACTAA
The DNA here is from genome assembly GCA_902551735.1 of uncultured Pelagibacteraceae bacterium. Taxonomy (GTDB): domain Bacteria; phylum Pseudomonadota; class Alphaproteobacteria; order Pelagibacterales; family Pelagibacteraceae; genus Pelagibacter. Next base: position 6,087 of record CACDEK010000025.1, read on the forward strand.
AGTTCTAGTATCACCAACATTAGCTAGGTGTGAAGCAAGCTTAACATTATTAATAAAAGCAACTCCTGCATCTTTTCCACCTTTAATACCAAAAGCTATCATTGATCCACGTCCATTAGGTAAAAGTTTTTTAGCTAACTCATGATCAGGATGATCAGGTACACTTGGATGAGATACCCAAGCAACACTATCATGACCCAATAAATATTTGACCATTTCTTCAGCATTCGAACAATGTTTTTTCATTCTAACCGATAAAGTTTCAATACCTTGTAAAACATTCCAAGCATTTTGAGGACTTAAACATGGTCCAAAATCTCTCATTCCTTCTGCTCTAGCTTTCATAGTAAAAGCAGTTGGACCAAATTCCTCAGCAAATGATAAACCATGGTACCCCTCATAAGGAGCTGTCATAGTTGGAAATTTATCATTTTGCATCCAGTCAAATTTACCACCTTCAACTAAAATACCTGCCATCGAAGAACCATGACCTGCCATCCATTTAGTTAAAGAATGAATAACTATATCTGCTCCATGTTCAAATGGTTTGCAAAGATAAGGTGTTTGATAAGTTGCATCTACAATTAAAGGAATACCAGCTTCATGAGCTATTTTTGCGATTTCAGGCATATTCATAAGTTCATTTCCAGGATTACCGACAAGTTCACCAAATATACCTTTAGTATTTTTTTGAATAGCTTTTTTAAAACCTTCCGTATCTCTTGGTTTAACAAAAGTAGTTTTAATACCAAATTTTGGTAGTGTTAGTCTAAATAAATTTACAGTACCTCCGTATAGCTGTGACGATACTACTAAATGATCTCCAGCTTCACATAAAGTCATAACAGTTAAAAATATAGCAGCCATACCTGATGAAGTTGCTAATGCAGCAGTCCCACCTTCAAGAGATGCTACTCTTTCTTCTAATACTCCAACAGTTGGATTAGAAATTCTACTATATATATGACCACCTCTTTCAAGATTAAATAGTGCTGCAGCATGATCTACATCATCAAATAAATATGAAGTTGTTTGATAAATTGGTACTTGTCTAGATCCAGCATTTTTGTGGGGTTGGTATCCAGCATGAAGACTTAACGTATCAAATTTGTAGGTATGTGGCTTTACTTCTTTTTTTTTATCACTCATAATTAACTCCCTTGTAAATTTTTTAATTTTGTGAGATATCAATAGTTGATATTCCTCATTTTTTTAGCATTTATATACTCTAATTCAAGCTTTCATTAATGGTAAGAGATATATAATAAATTGACAATATATCTAATTATAAGTATTAATCCCGCATTCATGACAAATTTTGTTAAAAAAAGTGAAATTAAAAATGAGTGGTACCTTATAGACGGCAATAATGCAGTTGTTGGACGATTAGCTACTATTATTGCTAAAATTTTAAGAGGCAAACATAAAACTACATTTACCCCCCACATGGACAATGGAGATTTTGTAGTAGTAAAAAATATTGAAAATATTAAATTTACAGGAAAAAAATTTAAAAACAAAAAATATTACAGACACACAGGACATCCAGGTGGAATAAAGGAAATTACCCCCGAAAAACTCAGTAGCAAAAAACCTGGTGAGATTTTAAAATTGGCTGTTAAAAGAATGTTACCAAAAGGATCTCTGTCAAAAAAACAACTCTCAAAATTAAAAATTTATTCTGGAGACAAACATCCACATGAAGCACAAAATTTAAAAACTTTAGAATTAAACAAACTTAATTCTAAAAATATAGTTGCTAGTTAAAAATGGAAATTAATCAAGAAAATATTAAAAAAAGCGAAAAAATTAAATTAGATTTTAAAGATAGTAAGTACGCTACTGGTAGAAGAAAAACCTCTATAGCAAAAGTTTGGCTTAAAAAAGGTACAGGTAAAATTTATGTTAATGGAAGAAACTATGATTTATATTTCAAAAGAGAAAGTCACAGAACACAACTACTTAAACCTTTTGAACTAATCAATCAAAATACATCGTATGATGTAAAATGTTATGTAAGTGGAGGTGGTTCTACTGGTCAAGTAGGAGCTATGGTTCTTGGAATTTCGAGAGCTTTAATTCAATTTGATGAAAATTATAAACCCACTTTAAAAAAAGAAAAACTGACCACTAGAGATTCTCGTTCAGTAGAGAGAAAAAAATACGGACATAGAAAAGCTAGGCGTAGTTTCCAATTCTCTAAAAGATAATACCTTTTTTCCTCTTTTACTGTTATATATAAAAATTATGAAGTTAAACGTACTTATTGCAGGTTCTACTGGATACATGGGTGTCCAGCTTATTAAACTATTGATAAAACATAAAAATATAAATATCAAATTTTTATGTGGCAATACATCTGTAGGAAAAGATATTTCTTTTTATGACAAAAGTTTAAAAAAATCAAAACTTCCAAAAATAATTAAATTTAATAATAAGTTGTTAAAATATGTGGACTTAATTTTTTCTGCTTTACCTAATGGAGAATCTCAAATTTTATCTCACCATTTACTAAAAAGTAATAAACTTATTGATTTAGCTGCCGATTTTAGATTGAAGGATCCAAATGATTATAAAAAATGGTATAAAATTAACCATAAGGCAAAAAAAAATATTTCTAAAAGCATTTATGCACTTCCTGAAATAAATAAAAAAAAATTGAAAAATTATCAAATTATTGCTTGTCCAGGATGTTATCCAACATCAATTCTTTTACCTTTAATACCATTATTAAAAAATAAATTAATATTAAAAAAAAATATTATTGTTGACTCCAAATCTGGCTATTCTGGAGCTGGAAGAGCTGTACATAAAAAGTATTATAAAAAAAACTTATATGAGTCATTAAGTGCTTATGGCGTTGGTTTTCATAGACATAATTCTGAAATAAATCAAGAAATTGCTAAAATATGTGGGCAAAAGTATAGTTTAACATTTACCCCTCATTTAACTCCAATGTTCAGAGGAATATTAAGCACTATTTATCTAAATGTTTCTAAACACATTAATGCTAAAAAAATTTATATAAATTTAAAAAAAAGATATAAAAATTCATTGTTTGTTAAATTTGCTAAATTTAATACTCCAATTAGTACAAATGATGTAATAAATACAAATAATTGTCTTATTTCTGTTTGTAAAACTAATTATAAAGACAAAGTAATTGTACTTTCAGCTATAGATAATTTAATTAAAGGTGGTTCTGGTCAAGGTGTTCAAAATATGAATATTATATATAATTTTCCTGAATCAAGAGGGTTGATATGAAAAAAATAATTTTTATAATGTTTTTATTGACTTCGTGTTCATTTAATAATGATAGCACTTATTGGAATCAAAATTCAAATCCTTCATATGAAGATATCACATATAATAAAAATTATACTTTAGAAGAATACGACGTTATGTTAAATCAATATAACAAAAAAAAAGGTTTTCCTGATTTAAATTAATGAATTATGAAAAATATTGGCATTGCAATTGTTGGATTAGGTAATATAGGAAGTCGTTTATATAAAGAAATATTATCAAAAAAAAAGGATATTGGCTTAAAAACTAATACTAAAATCAATATTGTTGCAATATCAGCTAAAAATATTAAAAAAAAAAGATCATTTAAATTTAATAAAAAAATTTTTTTTAAAAATCCATTAGAAATAACAAAAAATCCTAAAGTAAACATTGTAATTGAGCTTATCGGATTATCTGATGGCATATCAAAAAGGGTTGTTGAATCCGCTTTAAAAAATAGAAAAAATGTAATTACAGCAAATAAAGCACTTATATCTAAACATGGTGATTATTTATCTTTTCTTGCAGAAAAAAACAAAGTTAATTTAGAATTTGAAGCAGCTGTAGGAGGGGGTATACCAGTTCTTAGAACTATAAAAGATGGTTTAGCGACAAATAAAATTCATAAAGTAATTGGTATATTAAATGGCACATCTAATTACATCCTAACAAAAATGCAAAAAAATAAAGATTCATTTAAAAATGTTTTAAAAGATGCTCAGAAATTAGGTCTCGCCGAGCCTAATCCAAAATTTGATTTAGATGGGAGTGATGTTTTGGCTAAAATTAGAATTTTATCTTCTTTATCTTTTAATAAAAAAATATCAAAAATAGCATGTTTAAAAAATGGAATTGAAAACATCGAACTTAAAGACATTGAAATGGCTGAAAAATTAGACCTTAGAATAAAACTATTAGGTATAACTGAAATTATTAATAATAAATTATTTGAAAGAGTTCACCCATGTTTAATTAAAAAAGATAATTATATAGCTAATATTGATGGAGTAATGAATGCTGTAATACTTGAAGGTTATCCAGTTGGAGAAAGCGTTTTGCAAGGTGAGGGTGCTGGACCTGGTCCTACTTCATCAGCATTAATGTCAGACTTGCTCTCAATTTTGCGAGGAAACATAAAATTTCCATTTGGTATTCCATTTAATAAAAGAAGAAGTGTCTCTTTTTATGATAAAAATAAAAATTATAATTCTTTATATTTAAGATTTGAAGTTAAAGACAAACCTGGTGTTCTTTCTCAAATTACTAAACAATTAGCAAAATATAAGATTTCAATTGAACGTTTAATACAAATACCTGATCATAATAAAAAAAGAGCTTCGATAGTAATAATTACTCATAAAGTAAAAGAAGCTTACTCGAGCAAATGTTTAAAATCTTTTAAATCCAATAAAAATGTATTGAAAAACCCAACTATCATTAGACTATTTTAAATGGAAATATATTTAAAATTGTTTGAAGTATTACTTCCTGTTTTTTTTATTGTTGGTATAGGTTATTTTTTAGGAAAAAAAAAATCTGATATTGACACAACTTTTATAACTAATTATTCAGCAAATTTTGGAGCACCAGCTTTATTTATTTTTGCTATAACATCTTCTGGAGTTACCTATGAAGTTTTTTCAGAATATTTCTTTTATTCCATAATTGCTCTTAGCTGTTTCGCTGTTACAGGTGTTATATTTTTATTTTTTATGAAAAAGGATATTTCAAGAGAGTTACCACCTTTTTTCCTTCCTAATACAGGCAATATGGGTATTCCAATTTGCTTATTTGCTTATGGATCATTAGGAATGGGAGTGGCTGCATCAATATCATCGTTAGTTGTTCTATTACATTTCACAGCTAATATTTTTTTGGCTAGTAGAAAGTTTGATATTAAAATTATTTTAAAAAGTCCATCAAGTTATGCTGTAGTTGTAGCAGTAGCATTTTTATATTTTGACCTTGAAATGCCAAAATTTGTTTTAAATACAGTCATCAGGAAAGTAGGTAGATCCCATTAATGGCCATGAATTGTATATTTGACCAGCATCCATACCCGATACAAATGCTCCAATACAAATTTGTAAAAAAATTAATAGAGTAAAAAACAATGGAATAATACTGTTAATTTTTTTAAAAGTCACATCTGAAATTTTTATTGATAAATAAGACCAATAAATTAATGAAAGAATTATAAAAGCAATAACTAAATGTATAGCGAGTCTATAATGGCTAACATCAACACGGTCAATTAAACCACTGGAGACCATATACCATCCTATAAATCCTTGAAAACAGATAAGAAAAAAAATGAAATAAAAAAATATAACTTTTCTAAAACCCAATTTTATAGTAAAAAAAATTAAAGGGATAAAGAAAAGCAATCCTATTAATCTACCTAAAATTCTATGGGCATATTCCCACCAATAAATTATTTTAAACTCTTTTAGAGACATTGAAAAATTTTGGACTTTGTACTCAGGAATCTCTTTATAAAGTTGAAAATAATACTGCCAATCATTTTGATTTAATGGTGGAAGTATTCCTGAAAATAATTGCCATTGGGTAATTGATAGGCCCGAATCTGTAAGTCTTGTTAAACCACCTACTACTATCATTATTGCTACAATCCAAAACATGCATTGTAACCATATAGAAATATAATTTTTTAATATCTTATTCTCTATATACATATTCAAATAAATATATTAATTATAAATAAATCCAATTGAATAAATGTCGCCAAATAACAAAATAAAACTCAAATATCTTAGAAAAAAATTAGATATAATTGATAATCAACTAATTAAAATAATAAAAAAAAGGACAGAAATTATAAAAAAAGTTTTGTTAGTCAAAAATCATAAAAAAGATATTGTTGATAAAAAAAGAATAAATTTAATTTTAAAAAGAATAAAAAAAATTTCCATTAAAAATAGAATTGACCCTAAAATTACACAAAGAATATGGAAAAATATGATTTGGACTTATATAGATTTTGAAAGAAGAAATTTTAAAAAAAAATAATTATTTACTATGGGGAGGAAGTTTTTTTTCAACAAAAGTCTCATGTTTCCTTGTAGCAGGATTGTATTTTTTTGCTTTTAATTTAATTTTAGCCTTTTCACCACCGGCAGGTTTTTTAACATAATAAAAAAAAGGACTATCAGGTTTAGACTCGGGAACAAGTCTAACTTTAATGTGAGTTTTTTTAGCCATATTATTTTAATTTTTTTATTTCTTTTACAAGCCTAGATATTTTAGAAATTTTTTTTCTTAAATCTAAACTTTTTTTAACCGTGTTTATAGATTTATTTGATGAATCGTCAAGTTCAAAAGAATTATTATCTGAAAGTGCCTTTTTGGCTCCTTTAATAGTCATACCTTGATTTTTAAGTAAAAACTTAATTTTTTTTAAAATCTCAATAGATCTTTTATTATAGTATCTTCTTTTTCCAGCTAAAATTGTTGGTTTAATTATTTTAAACTCTTTTTCCCAAAATCGAATAGTGTGTGTACTTGGTTTGCCAGTTTTATTGCTTATTAAATTTAAAATTTTAGCTACTTCACTTATTGATTTGTATGCATCATCTGATTTATTCATTTTTATTAATATAGTTTTTAAAATCCTTGGATGGTTTAAATAATACTACATTTCTTTCTGAAATTATTTTTTTTTCCTTAGTTTTTGGATTTCTACCAACTCTACTTTTTTTAGATCTTATTAAAAAGGTTCCGAAATTACTAATTTTAATTTTTTTATTTCTTTTTAAATTTTCAATAATTATACTTAAAATCCCTTCTAACATTTCTTCTGATATTTTTTTAGAAAAACCAACTTGCATATATAAAGAATTTATAATTTCTTTTTTTGTTAAGTTCACTCTCATAAATTAATTTATAGTTTGTTTGATTTTATCAATAAAATTACCTGATATAATTTTTTCACAGAGTGTAAGAGAATGTGAAAAACCTATATAATCAGTCGAACCATGACTTTTTACAACTGGTGAATCCAACCCTAACAGTATAGCTCCATTATATAATCGTGGATCTAATCTTTTTTTAAATTTATTAATATTTTTAATATTAATTAAGGAAGAAAATTTACCAATTAAATTACTGGTCATTGTTTTTTTTAATTCATTTGTTATAAAATTTGCTGTTCCTTCTGCAGTTTTTAATGCAACATTTCCGGTGAAGCCGTCTGTAATGATAACATTGGAAGTTCCATCCATGATTTCATTGCCTTCTATATAACCATTAAATTTAAAATTAAAATTATTATTTGTGTTAAGTAATTCATAAGCTTTTTTTATAATTTCATGACCTTTGATTTCTTCTGATCCAATGTTTAGAATAGCAACCTTGGACTCATCAGTAGGAAATAATGCTTTAAATAATGCAGAACCCATAATACTAAAGTCAACTAAATTTTTTTCACTACAGTCAATACTTGCACCAAGGTCTAAAACGACATTTGTTCCATTTTTATTTGGCCATAAACCTGCTAGTGCAGGTTTATCAATTTTTTCAATCATTTTAAGATTTAATTTAGCAATTACAAACAGGGCGCCAGTGTTACCGGCTGAAATAATAATGTCAGCATCTTTTTTTTTTACACTATCTATGGCTAACCACATACTTGTATCTTTGGCTCTAGCAGCACTTAGAGCGCTATCATTTCCTTTTATATGATCTTTTGTATGGATTAACTCAAAAGATGAAAATGGTAACGATTTAGGAATAATTTTTTTTATTATATCTTCATCACCAAATATTTTATAAAAAACATTTTTACTAGTTGCAAAGTGATGATTTATACCATTTATAACTTTATAAGGTGAATTATCACCACCCATTGCATCTACTGCAATTGTAATTTTATTAGACATTTCTATATTATAAATTATTTATTCCTTAGGGTCTAAGACTTGTCTTCCTTTATACATGCCAGTTTTAAGATCTAAATGATGAGATAATCTATATTCACCACTTTTTTTATCTTCAACAATATTTTTTTGTTGAAAATTTTATATGCGATCTTCTTTTCCCTGATCTTGAAGGAGTTGTTTTGCGTTTAGGTACAGCCATAATTAAAAATTAAGTTTAATTACACCTTTTACAAGTGAATTAAAAGAACTTTTTTTAAGTAAATTATAATAATTTTCAAAATAATTAGTCATTAATATAGGTTCTTTTTTAATATTTAAATAATTTTTAAAAATTTTGCTTCTTTCAGTTAAATCAAAATTTTCCCATTTATCAATACTATTCAAAATTGAATAAAAAGTATTTAAGTAAATTTTCATTTTTTTATTGATTGAAGCGTCACCATAACCTATTTCTCTAATACTTGTTTCTAGTTGTTTAAATATATAATCAAATACAT
>CACDEK010000026.1 GCA_902551735.1 uncultured Pelagibacteraceae bacterium
ACTTCCTAACATCATCTAAATTTCCAGAAATAGCAGCTGCAGCTGCCATTGCTGGACTTACTAAATGAGTTCTGCCACCTCTTCCTTGTCGACCCTCAAAATTTCTGTTAGATGTTGAGGCACATCTTTCCTCTGGTTTTAGTTTGTCAGCATTCATTGCTAGGCACATTGAACATCCAGGCTCTCTCCATTCGAAACCTGAATTTATAAATATTTTATGCAAACCTTCTTGCTCTGCTTGCTCTTTAACTAATCCTGATCCTGGCACAACAAATGCATCTACATGTTTGGCTATTTTTTTATCTTTTAATATTTTTGCTGCCTCTCTAAGATCTTCAATTCTGCCGTTAGTACAGCTACCAATAAATACTTTGTCGATTTTAATATCTTTTATTAAAGTGTTTGGTTTTAAACCCATATAATTTAAAGATCTTTCAATAGAATTTTTTTTGTCTGGATCATTTTCATTACTAGGGTTTGGAACTTTGCCATCAATTGTAACCACATCTTGTGGAGAAGTACCCCAAGTAACCATTGGTTTAATATTATTTCCATTTAAAGAAATTTCTTTGTCAAATTTAGCACTAGGATCTGTCTTAAGTGTATTCCAATACTCAAGAGCTTTATCCCAATTGTCTTTTTTTGGAGACATGGGTTTATTTTTTAAATAATCAAATATTTTTTGATCTGGTTCAATTAGTCCTGCTCTAGCACCACCTTCAATCGTCATATTACAAATCGTCATTCTCTGTTCAACACTTAATGAAGAAATTAAATTTCCAGCATATTCAATGACACATCCTGTTCCACCAGCAGTTCCTATTTCTCCAATTATTTGAAGAATTACATCTTTCGAAGTTACACCTGTAGATAATTTTCCGTTAACATTTATTCTAAAATTTTTAGACTTTTTCTGAACTAAAGTTTGTGTCGCTAAAACATGTTCCACTTCAGAAGTACCAATTCCAAAAGCTAGGGCACCGAAAGCGCCATGGGTCGCTGTGTGGCTATCTCCACATACAATGATTGTTCCTGGTTGTGTAAATCCTTGCTCAGGACCAATAATATGAACAATACCATTTCTTTTATCTTGCATATCAAATACTTGAACTCCAAACTCTTTGCAATTTGCGTTCAATGTATCTACTTGAATTTTAGATTCTTTATCTGAAATTCCTTCTGATCTATCAGTAGTAGGTACATTATGATCTGCAACTGCCAGTGTTAATTTAGGCTGTCTTACTTTTCTATTAGAATTTCTTAAACCTTCAAATGCCTGTGGACTTGTCACTTCGTGAATTAAGTGACGATCAACAAATAATAAAGATGTTCCATCATCTTGCTCATGAACTAGATGCTCATTCCAAATTTTATCGTAGATTGTTTTAGACATTTAGAAAAAAATTATTTTTTCTTTTTTGCGACTTCTGTTTTCAATTTAGTTGATGGTTCTTTAATTTTTTCATCTTTAACTTCAGATGTTTTTAATTCTTTTTGTTTATCTTCATTTTTTATTTCTTCAACGGCTAAAGTAACATTTTCTTGAGTTGAATCTTCTTGTTTAGTTTCAATGTCTATTCCGATCTTTTTCTTAATTTTTTCAGCAATTCTTGCTGATTTGCCTGTTCTTTCTCTTAAGAAATATAGTTTTGCTCTTCTTACTTTGCCAGATCTTATTACTTTAATTGAGTCTACAATTGGACTGTAAAGAGCAAATGTTCTTTCAACTCCTTCACCAAATGAAATTTTTCTAACTGTAAATGAAGAGTTTAAATCTCTATTTTTTTTTGCTATACAAACGCCCTCAAAATATTGGATCCTATCTCTTTTACCCTCTGTAATTTTAACTCCTACTTTAATAATATCTCCAGGAAAAAAATTAGGAAGTTTTTTCTCTGTAGCAATTTTTTTTACATTAGCCTGGTTTATTTCTTCAATTGTTTTCATGTTAATGTTTATCAATTTAATTTTTTTTATATTTTTGCCACAAATCTGGCCTTCGGTCGCGTGTTATAGCCTCAGATTGTGATAAACGCCAGTCTTTAATTTTAGCATGATCTCCCGATAAAAGTACATCAGGAACACTTTTTTTCTCCCAAATTTGCGGTTTTGTGTATTGTGGATACTCTAATAGACCGTTTTCAAAAGTTTCATCATCTACTGAATTATCATTTCCAATGACTCCAGGTATTAATCTTAAAATTGTATCAACAACTACTAAAGCAGCCGATTCACCTCCTGATAAAATAAAATCTCCAATGCTTATTTCTATTATATTTCTTGAGTCTATTACTCTCTGATCAATTCCTTCAAAATGGCCACAAATTAAATTAATTGTGCTTTCTTTAGAAATTTTTTTTGCTAATTTTTGGTCAAATGGTATTCCTTTTGGACTTAAATAATAAATTTCTTCATTAGATTTTAATTTTTTATCTATAGCAGCAGATAAAACATCTGGTTTAATTAACATTCCAAATCCACCTCCGTAAGGAGTATCATCAACTGTTTTGTGTTTATCAAGTGCGTAATCTCTAATATTAATTGTTTCTAAATTCCAAATTTTTTTCTCCATAGCTTTTCCATATAATCCTTTATTTAAAGGACCGGGAAAATAATCTGGATAAAGAGTGAATATTCTTGCTAAAAACATTATTATTTTTTCTCTTCTGCTTTCTTTTCTTCCTTAGGTGTTTCTGCTTTCTTTTCTTCCTTAGGTGCTTCTGCTTTCTTTTCTTCCTTAGGTGCTTCTGCTTTCTTTTCTTCCTTAGGTGCTTCTGCTTTCTTCCTATCCTTTTTAGGAATAGCTTTTTGAGGATTATTACTATTTGCTGGCATTGGAATTATTTCTTTTTCACCTAAAATTCTTGCTACTCTAGTAGTTGGTTTTGCACCTTGGCTAATCCAATATTTAATTCTATCTGTTTCAAGTCCAATTCTTTCCTTTTTCTCTTTAGGTAACAATGGATTAAAAAAACCCAGTTTTTCAATGAATCTTCCATCTCTTGCAAACCTACTATCAGCTACTACAATTTTATATACGGGTCTTTTTTTTGTTCCACCCATTGATAATCTTAGTTTTAACATTTTTTCTCCTTTATATTATTTTAGTTGATTAAAAAGCTCTGGAGGTATTCCTTTATCTTCCATACCCTTGAGATTTCCTTTGGACATTTTTTTCATCATCTCTGATGTCATTTTAAATTGTTTTAACAATTTATTGATAGTGGCCACATCTGTTCCAGAGCCATTAGCAATTCTTTTTCTTCTTGAACTATTTATTATTTTTGGATTTTCTCTCTCTTTTTTTGTCATTGATAATATTATAGCTTCATTTTGAACTATAATTTTTTCGTCAATGCCTGCTTTATCCATTTGTGATTTGATTTTTGATACTCCTGGCATAAAAGACATCAAGCCTTCTATTCCACCCATTTTTTTCATTTGTCTTAATTGAGTTAAATAATCTTCCATTGAAAATTTTCCTTTTTTTAAATTTTCTTCAGCTTTTTTAATATTTTCTTCTCCTAAATCTTCTGCTGCCTTTTCGACTAGAGAAACAATATCTCCCATACCTAGAATTCTATTTGCTATTCTATCAGGGTAAAAAACTTCTAAATTCTCTATTTTTTCTCCAACTCCTAAAAATTTGATCGGCACTTCTGAAACAAATTTCATACTTAAAGCAGCGCCACCTCTTCCATCTCCATCAGTTCGGGTAAGAATAATTCCAGAAACATTTACAGTATTTTTAAACTCTTTCGCCACCTCAGCAGCAACTTGCCCAGTAAGCGAGTCTGCTACTAATATAACTTCGCTAGGTTTAATAATTTTTTCTATTTCTTTGATTTCACTCATCATTTGAAGGTCAATTTGAGTTCTTCCTGCAGTATCAAAAAGAATAACGTCTGCACCATTTAAACTAGCAGCACTAAGTGCTCTTCTACATATGTCGGCTGGAAGCTGATCTTGTACTACTGGTAAAGTTAAAATAGTATTTTGTTCACCTAAAGTTTTAAGTTGTTCCTGAGCAGCTGGTCTATACACATCTAGACTAACCATCATAATTTTTTTTTTTTTATTTTTTTCTAAAAATTTTGCTAATTTAGCTGTAGTTGTTGTTTTTCCAGATCCCTGTAAACCAACTAGCATTACTGTAACTGGTGGTACGGCATTTAGATTTATTTCCTTATTACTCTCTCCTAATAAGTTAACAAGTTCATCATATACTATTTTTACAACCATCTGGCCTGGAGAAGTGGATCTAATGATTTCTTGTCCCAATGCTTTAGGTTTAACTTTATCAACAAATTCTTTAGCCACTGAAAGAGATACGTCAGCTTCAAGCAAAGCCTGCCTGATATTTCTTAAACCTTCATCAACTTGTTTTTCATCAAGCGAAGGGGCTTTTTTTAAAGAAGAAAAAATTTCTTCAAATTTATTTGTTAAATTTTCAAACATAATTTTACCCAGCAGTAATCGCACTAGTGGGCGAACCCTCGCTGACTAGTGTCGATATCTTTGTTTCCAAAGACACCGCAAATTGCTGTTTTTGCGGAAACGACGCCAAAATATAATAGAGGTTCAAAAAGTCAATAAATAAGTTAAATATCTAGTATATGAACTTTAAAGCATACAAAATGGATGGTTTGGGTAATGATTTTGTAATCATTGACCAAAGAAAAAAGGTTGAAGAATTATCAAAAAAAGAAATTATTAAAATTTGCGATAGGAATTTTATTGGTTGTGATCAACTGATTATTATTAAAAAAAATAGGCAATTAGATGCAGGCTTAGAATTTTTTAATTCTGATGGTAGTTCTGCCGGTGCCTGTGGTAATGGTACTAGATGCGTTTCTTATCTATTATCTAAAGAAAATAATAAAAAAGAAATTACAGTTTGGACATCTTCATCAATATTAAAATCAAAAGTTCTAGATAATAATATTGTTGAAACAAATATCGGTAATGCAAAATTAAATTGGAATGAAATACCTATAAATTTAAATAAAGATACAAAAAATCTAGGAATTAAAATATTAGATAATAATAACAATGAACATATCGGTGGTACTGCAGTAAATGTGGGAAATCCACATGTTATTTTTTTTGTAAAAAATATTGATAATTTTAATATAAAAAAAATTGGACCAGAAATTGAAAACAATAAACTATTTCCTGAAAAATGTAATGTCACAATAGCACAAACTATAAATAATAATGTAATTAAAGTTAAAGTTTGGGAAAGAGGAGCTGGACTAACTAAAGCTTGTGGAACTGCAGCATGTGCTACTGCTATAGCTGCAAAAATAAATGGTTTCACAAAAGAAAAAACTGATATTGAATTTGAACTTGGAAAACTATCAATTTTTATAGATGAAAAAAATAATATTCATATGAAAGGACCTGTTTCTAAAATAAAAGAAATAGATATTAAACTTTAATGGGAATTTTTGAAAAATTTAAAATAGGATTTCAAAAAAGTGCATCAACTTTTACCTCTGGTTTAAAAGATATAATTATTAAAAAAGAAATTAATGATAAAACTCTTGATCAAGTCCAAGATTATTTAGTTGAGTCAGATGTGGGTATTGACGCGGCGGATGAAATCAGAGAAATAATTTCATCGGAAAAAATTAATCCAAAAAAAGATGCTATTAATGAGGTAAATATAATTTTAAAAAAATATATAATTGAATTAATGCAACCTTTAGAAAGAAAAAATTTTTTCAATAAGAGTGAAAATCTTAAAGTATTGCTTATTGCAGGTGTTAATGGAGTGGGCAAAACTACAACAATTGGAAAAATAGGTAAAATATTAAAATCAAATGACAACAAAATTATTTTTTCTGCGTGTGATACTTTTAGAGCAGCTGCAATTGAACAGCTAGAAAATTGGGCTAAAAAAATTAATGTAGATATTATCAAATCAAATCAAGGATCGGACCCGGCATCCGTTGCATATAAATCAATAGATACAGCAAAAAAAAATAATTTAAATTATGTTTTAATAGATACAGCTGGAAGATTACAAAATAAGAAAAATTTAATGGATGAATACAAAAAAATTGCAAATGTTGCAAAAAAGATTGATCAAAATGCCCCTCATGAAGTAATTTTAATTTTAGATGCAACTACAGGCCAAAATGTTTTAAATCAAGTAGAAGAATTTAATAAAATTATACCAGTTAGTGGATTAATTATGACAAAATTAGATGGTACAGCCAAAGGTGGGATTTTAATTGCTCTTGCAAAAAAGTATAAACTACCTGTTATTGCACTTGGTTTAGGTGAGAAAGAAGATGATTTACAAATATTTGAAGCTGAAAAATTTGCCAATGCTTTTATAAAAACTAATTAATTAAATTTTGAGATATTAAAGGTTTAAATATATTACATCTATAATTTGACTTTAAATTACCATATCCACAACTTTTTGCATAAGTTGATATAATAAAATCTAATTTTCCTATACCATCATGAAGTTTCAATTCTTTTTTGGAAATATCAAATTGTAAATTTTTATTTAAATTTTTCATAGCGCTAACCATTACTAAAGTATTATTATCGCTCAATAAATAATATGCAAAATCTTCTGGAAATACTGGAAAATCGTAATTGTTTAATATTTTTTTTGCCTTCCCGGGAAACCATTCATAAGAAATTAATGGTAAATCAGTTTTTGTTTTGTGATCATAGATATAAAGATCTTGTGGATAATCATTAATATAATTATTATTTTCACCTCTTGCTAAAATAGCCTTTTCTCTAGATTTAAAATATAAGGTAAAATTTTTATTATAAGAATCCATTTTTCCAATAAAAAAATAATCATCTGTTTCGGCAAAAACATTCGAGTAATAAAATATAAATAATAATAAAATTAATTTTTTCACTAAATTAAAACTTATTTTTTAATTTAGAATAATATTTGTTAAAATTGTGACCTAATTTAAGCTTTTAATAAAACTTTTGAGTGTATTTAGTAATTTGTCATTATATTCCATCATATGATCGTCATATTCAGGAAAGTAATAATATTTAGGATTATTGGCTAATTCATATATTTTTTTTCCCATCCAAAATGGAACTATAGTATCTGCTTCCCCATGCATAACTAAAACTGGAGATTTAATATTTTTAATTTTTTTATCACTCTCATATTTATCTTTTAGAAGTAGTCCTATAGGAAATATTGGATATTTACTTTTTCCAGCAGCAACCATAGAAGTAAAAGGGGACTCCAAAATTATTCCAGCAAAACTTTCATTTTGTGAAATCTCAGTTGCAACTCCAGTTCCAAGAGATTCTCCATAAATAATAATATTTTTTTTTTTCACTCCTTTATTTATTAACCATTTAACAGCACTTTTTGCATCTTTATAAAGACCTTCTTCTGTTGGCTTACCTTCATTGCCACTAAAACCTCTCCAAGAAATAATTAAAAAATTTATTTCCATTTCATTAAAATGGTTAATTTTATGTATTCTATTTTCTAAAGACCCAGCATTACCATGTAAAAAAAGTATAGTTTTATAATTTTGAATATCTTTATCATGATACCAAGATAATAATTCAATATTGTCGTTAGTTTTAATTCTAACTTTATCAATTGGAACCGTTAGCTTATCTCCAGAATAATTATTTTCTGTAGGATGATATAATAAACTTCTTTGTGAATAATATAATACAAATGTAATAGTTAAGTAAATTAATACTACTAGTCCTACTATAGATAAAATATACATTTTTTTTTTATTCATTTTTATTATTCAAAACAAAATATAAATAACAAAGTATACAAATAACAAAATAAACAAAAAATGAAATTTGAAAACTTTGAATCTCTCCTTTTCCAAGAAATTGGCATAAATCAATAACTAGCCCAATTCCCCATTGCATTAAAAAAGTGCCTACAAAAATAAGTAAATTAAATGATGTAAGTGATTTTCCTGCTAAACTTGTTGGAAAAGATAATGCAACAGCTGGCTGAGTAAGTGTTAATACAATTGATGTAAGTATATATATTGTGAAATGCAATGTGCCTGCATTTTCACCTGAAATAATAATAAAAAGTAAAGATAAATAACTAATTGGCAATCCAAACTTCATTAATCGCATTGTTTCAAAACCAAGTTTTGTAATTTTGGGTAAAATGTAACCAAAAATAAAAAAAGCTACTAACATCGTTGTATTTATCAAAAAAAGTCCTTTTGCACTTTCCAAGGGAGAGTAACCAGCAACCCTTACCATCCAAGGACCAGCCCACAAAGTTTGGATTGCAACCATTCCACCATAATTAAATAAACCAAGTGGAATTGTGCTTCTAAAAAATTTGTTTTTCCAAACATCTGACAATAATCCAGGATTTTTCTCAAGAGTCTCATCGGCTTCATTTTTCCATGAAGGAATAAAAAAGATTGTCAAAACTATAACAATAAATATTAAAAAGGCTATTCCTCCAAAAATCCATCTCCAACCAATCATTGGTAATAAAACTTGAACAGGCAAAGTCGAAAAAACAAAACCTAATGAAAGTACGGTTAGCATCCAAGCATTTGCTCTTTGCTGATATTCATCAGCAAACCAAATTCTATAACCAGTTAAAGGAGCCATCAAACATGCACTAACACCAACTCCAATTAAAATTCTTGATATAAGTAGACCAGCAAAATTCTGAGCTAA
This sequence comes from uncultured Pelagibacteraceae bacterium, assembly GCA_902551735.1. Taxonomy (GTDB): domain Bacteria; phylum Pseudomonadota; class Alphaproteobacteria; order Pelagibacterales; family Pelagibacteraceae; genus Pelagibacter. Next base: position 8,683 of record CACDEK010000026.1, read on the forward strand.
AGCAAAAGCAATTGTTCCAATTATTGCTATTAATAAAAATGAAGAAACAACTTTTTTTGGACCATGTCTGTCTAGCAAGTATCCAAGTGGTATTTGCATAGTTGCAAATCCTAAAAAATACCCACCGGCTAACAATCCTAAATCACCAGCTGTTAAAATAAATTCAGAAGTTAGTACAGGAGATAAAGTTGCAGTTATAGCTCTTAAAAGAGCAGATATAAAATATCCACAAGCAAATACAGAAAAAACTAATACCGCTTTTTTGATCGGTAAAATATTTTTTTCCATTTATTTAAACTAAAAATTTAAAGATATATCGCGATGCACAGAATTACATCTAGCAACAAATTTAGCTTGTTCTTTAGTTAAACGAGACTGAAGTCTTAAACCTATATTATGCTTTATAACTAAATTATATTTCTCAATTTCTGGCATTAAATTTTCTGAGGCATTTTTTCTCCATTTTACCTCTTTAGTAAATAACATATAAACTTCTTCGTTCGTATCTGAAATTTTGTTAACATCTATTTCTTCACTATCAATTAAAGAATATAAATCATCTAATCTGTTTGCAAATTCTTCTGTTCCAGAAATTTCTCCAAGTTTTTCAAAAAGACTGTCTATGATTAACATTGAATTTTCATAATCTTCATTAGCTACATTTTTCTTTAAATTATTAACTTCTGAAGAAAGTTCATTTAATTTTTGATGATCTTTTATGAATATGGCAATTTGATCTAGGTTATCATATGCTTCATCAACATTTTTTTTATATCTTTTTGTTTGAGTATTTTTTGCCTTCTGAAGAATTTCAAATTCTTTATTTTTAGATATCCAATTTTCAGGAATTGTTTTTCTTATTTCATCAATTTCTAACTTATAATCTTCGATCCTTAGCTCAATTTTATTTTTTTTTGATAAATCATCTTTTTCTAAATTTCTAATTTCTGCTTTTAATTTTTCTATTCTTAGATCTATTTTTCTTATCTTTTTCTGTTTTTTTCTTACATTAAAATGAAGATCTCTATAATCTTTTGCAAATAAGTTATATTCTTCCTCTGTTTTTTGAAGTTTTTTAACTAAAGCAAAAGTTCCAAGCGCATTTTCAAAATGTTCCTCAAAAATATCTAGTTTATCATTTGGAAGATTAGAAGGAACAAGTTTTTGAAAACCCGTAATAGCAGCTCTAATTTTTTGCTCTTCATTATTATAAATAGCAAACTTATATTCTTGTAAACAATGTTGAAGCTTAGGATTCATTGGTGGTGGCGCCACATGAGATGTTAAGTATGTTCTAGCAGGTAAATAGTTTACTAAACTTGGATAAAAACCTACAATTGCAAGCCCTACTAATTGTAATACTATGAAAGGAACTACACCTTTCCATATATTTAAAGTTGTAATAAATTTAGGAGCAACTCCTTTTAGATAAAACAATGCAAAACCAAATGGAGGAGTTAAAAATGAAGTTTGTAAATTTACCCCAATCATTACTCCTAACCATATTGCGCTAACATTAGCTCCTGTTTCTGCCAATAATATTGGTGCAATTATAGGAACCACAACTACAGCAATTTCTATAAAATCAAGAAAGAAACCCAAAAGAAAAATTACTACCATAACAACAATAAATTGAGTCCAGAATCCTCCTGGTAAATCTTGCAAAAAATCTCTAACTAATTCTTCACCTCCAAAAGCTCTGAAGCCTGAAGTTAACATCGCTGCACCTAAAAGAATTATAAATACCATCGAAGTAGTTACACAAGTTTCAGTAACAACTTCTTTTAAAACGTTATCAACTTTATAAGATCTCCAAAAGCTCCAAATTATACCTATTAAAAAAATTAAAGTAAAAAAACCTGTTATTAAAATTGCAGTTAAGTTTCTAGTTTCTATTGCTTTAATATTTAAATTATAATTATTTGAAATATAAAAAATTGGAATTAAAGATAAAACAGATATTAGTAATGGATAATATGCATCCTTTTTACCTTGATGAAGACGATATCCAGCCATTATAGTCGCTCCTATTGCACCAATAGAACCAGCTTGGTTTACTGTTGCAATGCCCATTAATATAGATCCAAGAACTGCAAATATTAATGCTAGCGGTGGAATTATTACCATTATAACTTTCATCCAAAATTTAAAATCAAATTGACCTTTGAATGGAACTGGAGGAGCTGCTCTAGGGTTTAATCTTGCAAATACAAATACATACAACATATACAAACCTACTAACACTAATCCAGGTAGCAATGCTCCAAGAAACATATCTCCAGCACTAGTAGAACCTACTCTAAACTCACCAGGCATATTAAACTCTCCTGTTATTAATTTATAATCTGCCTGTCTTATTGTATTTGCTACATCTGCAGCGCTAGCTAATTGGTCTGCAATAATAATTAAAACAATTGATGGAGGAATTATTTGTCCAAGTGTTCCTGATGAACAAACTATTCCACTTGCAAGACTTCTATCATATTTATTATTCAACATAGTGGGCAATGAAATTAAGCCCATTGCAATTACAGTTGCTCCAACTATTCCTGTAGTTGCCGCAAGTAATGCTCCAACAAAAATTACTGAAATTCCAAGTCCTCCAGGGATAGGACCAAACAATTGGCCCATAGTTACCAAAAGATCTTCTGCAATTTTAGATTTTTGCAACATTATCCCCATAAAAATAAACAAAGGTATTGCAATCAAAGTATCAGTTTCTACATCCCAATAATTGCTCCTAAAATTTGTAATCCCTGCTGTTAACCATTCTATTGGTCCATCAGTTGCATAATATGCACCTGCATCTCCTTCAAAGAGATATCCAAAAAAAGCTGCAAGACCTATTGAAATTATAGCTGAACCTGGTAATGCAAAAGCAACAGGAAAACCTGATGCTAATGCCGCAATCATTATTAATACCAACAAAGCTAAAAAAAAGTGTTCCATAAATTATTTTTTCAAAAGTACATAACTGCTACTCATAAAATAGCTTGTAAATTGAGTTAACATAGTTACTCCGAATACTGCTAAATATACTGCCATTAAGTAAAGTAGATATAAACCATTGGAACCTTGTTGAGTAATTTCAAAAGAAATTACTGGTCCATTGATAATACTAGCTTTTCCACCCATTCCTAAAAATAAAACTATAAGACAAAGAGGAATGCCCAATAGCAAAGATCCAATCGAGTTTGTCCAAGCTTTCTTTCTCTCACTAAAGCCAGTGTACAAGACATCAACTCGCACATGCCCTTCATGCATTAAAGCATATGCACTAGCAAAAAGATAAAGAGCAGAATACCAGAAACGAACTAAATCCCCCTGAAAAGCTTGTTCGTACTCAAATATAAATCTTGATACAACGATGAAAAATTCACTTGCAACAACCAAAACAGCCAACCAAATAAAACCTACTGTTCTTGTAAAATAACCAATTACAAAAGAAATTAATATTAAAGGAAAATGAACAAAGGTAATTCTAAATGCTGGAATAACTAGTTTAATTTTTAATGTTTCACCAAAAATTGGCTCAACTAATTTTTCTACAACCATAAATGAAACTATTAAATCTGCAATTCCAACTATCAAAACTGCCCAAAAAGATGAACGAATAATATAACTAGTAAATTTAGTAAGGATTTTTGAGTCAGTTTCTAGAGTTTGTTTAATCGATCTTAGTACATAAAAAATTGATAATAATATTGAAGCAAAATAAAAAAATAATTGTATATAGGCTGTTGTTAATAATGAACCTTCTAAAGGGTTACTTAATTTTTTAAATCCAAATAAACCATAATGAGCGAATAATTTCTTAACACCAGGCCATTCAAACCAAACTGTTAAAACATTGTTAATTAGGAAAATAAAAGTAATAGCTAATATCGAATAACTAAATATTCTAATAATTATCGGTAAATTACTTTTTGAAACCATAAAATAAAAAAATTTTGTCTTATTAAAAAAGGGCCCTAAAAAGGGCCCTTAATTTTAAATTTTATCAAACTTTAAGTATTATAGTCCTAAAGCTCTGTTTCTTTGTGCAATATATGGTGAGTCTGACAAGTTAGTCCAAGCACCAATCTCTTTACGAGCTTTAACAAAAGCTTTATGAACTCTAGCAGCAAGATCACTGTGTTGTTGAACTTCATCATAAACTTCAGCTGCACCTTTAGCAAAAGCATCATAAACTTTGTCATTAAACTTCTCAAGTTTAACACCATGATCGTTTATTAAACGACCTAATGCTGCACCATTTTTAGCATTGTACTCAGCCATAGTGATTTCGTCAGCCCAAGCACAAGCAGTTTTAATTATCATTTGGTCTGATTTTGACAAGCTTGTAAACCAAGATTTATTAACACCACATGCTAACATCGAACCAGGTTCGTGCATACCAGGATAGTAATAATATTTAGCAGCTTCATGAAACTTCATAGCTTCGTCATTCCAAGGACCTACCCATTCAGTTGCATCAATTGCACCTGAAACAAGGTTTTCATAAATTTGTCCACCAGGAAGTGAAATTGGAGAACCACCAAGTTTTCCAAGTACTTGTCCTCCTAATCCAGGCATACGCATTTTCAAACCTTTTAGGTCGTTAGCTGATCTAATTTTTTTGTTAAACCAACCACCCATTTGAACTCCAGTGTTACCAGCTATGAAACTTTGAGTTCCAAAGTCATCAGTTAGCTCATCCCAAAGCGCTTGTCCTCCACCATGGTGGATCCAAGCATTGATTTCAGAATATGTGAAACCAAATGGGCACGCTGTAAAATATCCAAATGCTGGGTGTTTTTTAACCCAGTAGTAGTCTGCACCGTGATACATTTGTGAGTTACCAGAAGCAACTTCATCAAATGAGTCAAATGCTTTTACTCTCTCGTTTGCAGCGTAATAAGTAACTTGAATACGCCCATCACTCATATCGCTTAGTCTTTTTGCAAGTCTTTGTGCGCCAGTTCCTAGACCAGGAAAATCTCTTGGCCATGTAGCAACCATTGCTGCTTCTACTCTATCTGCAGCAACTGCTGGAGCAGCTAAAGACGATGCGGCAACCGCAGCAACACCTGTTGCAGCAGCAGCTTTTATAAACTTACGTCTTGAAGGAGTTTTTCCTTTTAACGTTTTAGTTTCTTTTGACATATGTCTTCCCCTATTTTTGTTAATTAACCTTTTTATTTAATCATAAAAAATTAACAGAGTCCTAAAAAAACTTAAATGAATTCAACTTTAGGTAGAATTATTCTATTTATAAATATTATTTTTACTTGGAAAGTTACCATTTAATACATCATGATAATATTTTTTTGCTGCTTTCTCAATTTTACTTCTTAAATTTTCATACCTTTTTACAAATTTTGGAGACTTATCAAAA
>CACDEK010000027.1 GCA_902551735.1 uncultured Pelagibacteraceae bacterium
AGAATCAGATGGAAATATAGTTTATAAATTTGGTTTTGGTCAATCACCATTTAATGTACCAGAAGATGTAATTAATGAATTAAAAAATAATTCACATCAAAATAAATATTTACCGATGCAAGGGTTGGAAGAATTAAGATCATCAATATCAAAATATACAAATGATAAGAAAAATAAAAATTATCATGCAGATGATGTTATTATTGGGCCAGGTACCAAAGAATTAATGTTTTTGTTACACACACTTTTCGATGGAGATATATTATTGCCTATTCCAAGTTGGGTATCCTACGCGCCACAGGCAATGATTGCAAAAAACAAAGTTCATTGGATTAATACTTTAAGTGAAAATAATTGGTTTCCATCAGCAAATGAAATTGAAAAAGTTATTTTAAAAAATAAAGATAAAAAATATTTATTGTTTCTAAATTCACCAAACAATCCTTCAGGACAAATTTGCAGCAATTTGAAAGAAATAAGTGATATAGCAAAAAAATACGATATTGTAATTCTATCTGACGAGATATATTCAGAATTAAACTTTAGTGAAAATTTTAAGTCTATATCAGATTACTATCCTGATAAAACAATCATTAGCAGCGGTTTAAGCAAATGGTGTGGTGCTGGTGGCTGGAGATTAGGTTATTTTATAATTCCAAATGTTTTAAAAGATATGAAGAAAGCTCTTAAAATTTTAGCAAGTGAAACTTTTTCATCAGTAAGTGCTCCAATTCAATATGCTGCAATAGCTGCCTACAAAAATAATCATGATAACTACAAAAGCAATGCAAAATCTATACTTAAATTTGTTGGTGAATATGTTTATGAAAATTTAAAATCAAATAAAATAAATATAAATAAACCTCAAGGAGGTTTTTATTTAATGCCAGAATTTTTAATTGAAAACTTTTCTACTTCAGAAGAAATGTGCAATGATATTTTAAAAAAAACAGGAGTAGCATTATTACCAGGTTCAGATTTTGGTTTTCCCAAAGATAAATTAATTGCTAGATTAAGCTTTACTGATTTTGATGGTTCAAAATTTATGAAAAATATAGAAAAAACAAAAAAAATAGATTTAGAATCAATGAAAGAATTTGCTCCCAAAGTTATTGAAGGTATAAAAAAACTAAAAGCTTGGTCAGAATCATTATAAAAAACAGTCCATATTGGGTTTGCTAAATTTTTTCAAGTTTAGAATTACTCTAGACTCACCGCATATTAAGCTGTTAGGATTAAGAAATTAAAATCATTAAGGAGGGGTAATGAAAAAAATCATATCTTCACTATCAACTGCTCTATTGATTTTTGTTGCATCTTTTTCGATTACAAGTGTAGCAAAGTCAGCAGAGTTTTTTACGATAGGAACAGGAGGACCAACTGGAGTATATTTCCAGACTGGTAACGCGATTTGTAAAATGTTGCATAAATATGCAACGAGTTCAGAGCATGGAAGAAGTAAATCAGTTACTGACAAACAGTATAGATGTACTGCTCCATCAACTGGTGGATCAAACTATAATATTGGTCAAATTGCAGCTGGAGAATTTCAATTTGGTGTAGCTCAATCTGATTGGCAATTTCATGCTGTTAATGGTTCAAGTAAATGGGAAGGAAAACAGTTCAAAGGATTAAGAGCAGTTTTTTCTGTCCACAACGAACCATTTCAAATTTGGGCAAGAAAAAAAGCAAAAGTTAAAGATTTTGCGGGCCTTAAAGGCAAAACGGTTAATATAGGTAACCCTGGTTCTGGCCAAAGAGGAACTATGGAGGAACTTATGAAAGCTATGGGAGTAGACAATAGTTATTTCAAAGGAGTTACAGAATTAACTTCATCTGAGCAAGTTAAAGCTTTATGTGATGGTAAAATAGATGCTTTTGGATATTCAGTAGGATTTCCAAATGGTGCTATGGAACAAGCAGCAACTTGTGGAGCTAAAGCATTACCAATTAATTTAACTGGTGGACCAGTTCAAGGCTTAATTGATGGTGCTGACTACTATGCTGCAGCAACAATACCAAAAGGGACTTACACAGGACAAAAAAAAGACGTAACTACATTTGGTGTTAAAGCTACAGTTGTAACTAGTAATGCTATTGAAGAAGAACTTGTTTATTTAGTAGTAAAAGCAGTTTTTGAAAACTTCGATGATTTCAAAAAACAACATCCTGCTTTTGCACCTTTGAAAAAAGAGGACATGATAGCTGATGGCTTATCAGCTCCTTTGCATCCTGGTGCAATTAGATACTATAAAGAAGCTGGATTAATGTAATCCAACAATTTGATTAAATTAAAAAGGCCCAATATATTTATTGGGCCTTTTTTTTATAGTAAAGTAACTTTCATAAATGAATCAAAAATCTGAATCAAAGGCTGAAAGTAAAATTCATGAAGATTTATCTCCAACAAGAAATCTTACTGGTATACATTTAAAAATTGTAGCTACTATAGCTATAATTTGGTCTTTGTTTCAGCTATGGTATGCATCTCCATTTCCTTTTTGGTTTAATATTGGAATGTTTAAAGGCTTACCTGCTAGAGCTATACACTTAGGTTTTGCATTATTATTAGCATTTTTAATATTCCCTATTACCAGATCAAAAAAAATTACAATCATTGATATTTTAATAAGTATAATTGGAGCTTTTTGTTGTTTATATATTTATTTTTTTTATGACCAACTGGTGGATAGAGGAGGTATTCTTTTAAAAGTTACCTTAGGAGATTATATTATACCAATCGAGTTAATTATAGGATCGATTGGAATTTTACTTTTGCTTGAAGCAACTCGAAGAGTAATTGGAATACCTTTAGTCATAATTGCAGTTTGTTTTTTATTATTTTCATATTTTGGACGATATGCGCCTGAAATTATTTCTCATGGTGGACTTTCATTAAATAGACTTGTTGGATTTCAATGGTTTGATCAAGAAGCAATATTTGGAATTCCAATAGGTGTTTCAGTCGATTTTATATTTTTATTTGTTTTATTTGGTGCACTTTTAGAAACAGCAGGAGGTGGTCAATATTTTTTAAATTTAGCCTTTGCTATGGTTGGCAAAATGAGAGGTGGTCCTGCTAAAGCAGCTATTTTAGGATCTGGTATGACAGGTATGATATCAGGTTCTTCAGTTGCAAATACAGTTACTACAGGAACTTTTACTATTCCAATAATGAAACAAACAGGTTTTTCAAAAGAAAAAGCTGGAGCAATAGAGGTTTCATCATCTGTTAATGGTCAAATAATGCCTCCAGTTATGGGCGCTGCAGCTTTTGTTATGGCAAGCTTTATTGGAGTTACATATTTTGAAATTGTTAAACACGCTTTTTTGCCTGCTATAATATCCTATATTGCATTATTTTATATATCTCATCTAGAAGCTTTGAAATTAAATCTAAAGGGAATGGAAGAAAAAGATGTGCCAAATTTAAAGAAGACTTTTTTGTCAGGTTTACATTTTTTAATTCCAATTTTTGTTTTAATATATTTGTTAGTCTATCTAAGATTTACAGCTTCATATTCAATATTTTATGCAACAACTGCTCTCATTTTAGTAAACCTAATAAATATATTAATTAACCGAAAAAATTTTAAAGATGCTTTAAAAGTTTGGTTTAATCAAACTATAGTGGGATTTCAAAAGGGAGCAATTAATATGGTTGCTGTTGGAATTGCTATAGCAACTGCAGGAGTTATTGTAGGAGCAGTAGGCTCTACAGGTTTAAGTACTAATTTAATTTTAGTTATAGAGTCAGTTGCTAGAGATAATGTTATAATTTTAATATTGTTAACTATTGTTTTGTGTTTGTTATTAGGAATGGGACTTCCAACAACTGCAAATTATGTTGTTGTAGCATCATTAATGTCAATGGTATTAGTGGATGTTGGTAATGCTTCTGGTTACATATTTCCTATTATAGCTGTTCATTTATTTGTATTCTATTTTGGATTAATGGCTGATGTAACTCCGCCTGTAGGTTTGGCTTCTTATGCTGCTGCAGGTATTTCTGGAGGAGATCCATTAAGAACTGGTGTACAAGCTTTTTGGTATAGTTTAAGAACAGGCATTCTTCCTATAGTATTTTTATTTAATCATGAGTTACTTTTAATAGGAGTAGAAAATATTTGGCATGGATTGATAGTAATAATAACTTCTTTAGTTGGAATATTAGTATTTACATCAGCTACACAAAGATGGTTTTTTAATAAACTTAGATGGTATGAAATTATAGTTTTTTTAGTTATCTCAATATCTTTTTTATCACCTGAATTTGTTCTAAACAAATTCTATCCGAAGTATGAATATAAAAATTTTGAAAATCTTAATTCAATATATTTAGAACCAAACAGAGAAGTGCATTTAAAGGTAACGAGGTTAAGTGAATATGGAGAAAGATACAAATTATTTGTTATTGAAAAAAATAGTTTTGAAAATAATTTTAATTTAGAAGATTATGGAGTTAGTTTAATAAAAGAAGAAAATAAAATTATAGTAGATACTTTAAAATGGAATGGTTTGGCAAAAAAACAAGGTTTTGAAATGGATGATATTATAAGTGAATTTAAAATAGAAAATTTAGATAGACCAAATAAAGCAATTATATATCCTTTTGCTACAGTATTATTATTTATTTTTGGATATTTGAATTATAGAAGAAAATCTACTTATTAAGAATTTTCCAAATACCCGAAGCACTTGCAACAATTTTTTCTTTGTGTTTTAGATGACAAATTAAAAAAACCATTGACTTAGTTCGTCTTAAAATTTTTACAAATCCAACAATTTTATCTCCTAATTTTGTTGGAGTAATAAATTTTATATCCAGGGAGATAGTAACGCAGAGCGCATTATTGGCAGCTCTATGAGCACCTGTGCCTGCACCGGAATCTATAATTGAAGAAATATAACCTCCATGAGTAATTCCAGCTGTATTTAAATGATTTTTTTCAATTGTAGTTTTAAACTCAAATTCATTTTTAGTGATTTTTCTAAATAGCAAACCACCATTGTATTTCATAAAACCGGGCTTAATACTTATCTGTTCAAATTTTTTAGTCATTATTTAAATAATAAGGGATATTATTGTTATTATCACCAATACTATTATAAAAAAAAATATAACAGCTTTTTGTAAAGATATTTTCATATTTTTTTCATATTTTGGCGCGCCTGCTAGGAGTTGAACCCAGAACCTCCTGGTCCGTAGCCAAGCGCTCTATCCAATTGAGCTACAGGCGCAACACTGGTATTAATATATCACATACATTTTTTAATGTAATTTTGTAATTTAGCAACTATTGTATTTGTATGACAAAAAATTCTAAAGATATAGTTTTTACTACTGCCTTACGTACTGCAATTGGAAAATATAAAGGTATGTGGAGCAAATTCCAAGCTCATGATTTGGGTGCAAAAGTAATAACAAATATTTTAAACATAGCAAAAATTGAACCAAAATTTATTGATGAAGTTATTTTTGGCCAAGTACTAGCTGGGGATACAGGTCAAAATCCAGCTCGACAAGCAGCAATGAAAGCAGGGATACCAAAAGAAACAACTGGATATTTAATTAACCAAGTATGTGGCTCAGGATTAAGAGCTATCGTTGCAGGATACCAGTCAATTTTATTAGATGATGCAAAAATAGTCATTGCTGGCGGTCAAGAGAGTATGACAAATTGTAAAGAAGAAATAATGTTAAAAGATGGCTTAATTGATGTGTACAATAATTATCATATGGGCATCACAGCAGAAAATGTTGCAGAGAAATGGAATATTACAAGAAATGAACAAGATACATTTGCAGCTTCTTCTCAATTAAAGGCACATCAAGCTATAAAGAATAACAAGTTTAATGAAGAAATTATTGACGATAAAGGCTTAGAAGATGAACATCCTAGAGCTGGAGTTACGATAGAAAATCTTTTAAAACTTAAGCCCGCATTTAAAAAAGAAGGAGGCACTGTAACCGCAGGAAATTCTTCTGGAATAAATGATGGAGCGGCTGCAGTATTATTAATGACTAGAGAAGAATCTGAAAAAAAAGGACTTGAACCACTTGCTAAAATTGTATCATGGGCAACTTGTGGAGTAGATCCAGCTTTAATGGGATCAGGACCTATTCCCGCATCAAAAAAAGCTTTGGAAAAAGCTAAATGGAATATAGGTGATTTAGATTTAATAGAGTCTAATGAAGCATTTGCAGCACAAAGTATTGCTGTAATAAAAGAATTAAAAATTCCAATTGAAAAAGTTAATGTTAATGGTGGGGCAATAGCTTTGGGACATCCCATCGGTGCATCGGGTACCCGAATCGTGGTTACTTTAATTCATGAGATGATAAAAAGGGATGCTAAAAAAGCTCTCGCAACATTATGTATTGGTGGAGGCATGGGAATCGCTATGTGTATAGAAAGAGATTAATATTTTAAAGAATTTAAAGTTTTTTTTAACAACAATTTTTGAACCCAAAACCTAGCTTCCAAATCTTGTTTATTATTAAAAAATTTAATTCTTTTTAAAAAATTTATTAACATAGTAAAAATTTCGCATGTAAGGATGACTAAAAATCGATATAATTATGTCAAAAATAATACTGCTATGAATTTTGAAATAAGTAGCTAGAATCAACATAAATTAATGGAAAATAAATTACTAGTTCCCGATATAGGCGATTTTGAGAAAGTAGAAATAATAGAAATTTTAGTAAAAGTTGGTGACGCAATTAAAAAAAATGATTCAATAGTTACTTTAGAGAGTGACAAATCTAGTGTCGAAGTCCCCTCAACCTTAGAAGGAATTGTAGAAAATGTTAATGTAAAAGTTGGTGACAAGGTTTCAAAAGGTGACTTGCTAATAACTGTCAAAACTACAGTCTCATCAGAAAAAAAACCAAAAAAAACTGATGAAGAAAAAATACCCCCAGTAACAGAACAAATTATTAAAGAAGCAGAAAAAACTTTAGTATTAGAAAAAGAAGTTGAAAGTAAAAAAACTACATACGAAAAAGATAAAAATTTTGAAAAAATAGATGTTGTACAAAATGGAGACATAGACTCCACCGAAACAAATGAATGGCTAGAGTCACTTTCTGCCGTTTTGCAAAAAGATGGAAAGCATAGGGCACAATTTTTAATTAAGCAATTAATAGAGCATTCTTACAAAGAAGGATCAGATTTAATTTTGTCAAGAAATACACCTTATATAAATACAATACCACCAGAAGAAGAAGTAAAATCTCCCGGCGATCAAAATCTTGAAAGAAAAATAAGAGCTCTTATTAGATGGAATGCAGCGGCGATGGTTGTAAGAGCAAACAAAAAAAACCCTGAACTTGGAGGTCATATAGGAACATTTGCTTCAGCCGCCACACTTTATGATGTTGGAATGAATCATTTTTGGAGAGCAAAAAATAATAAATTTGGGGGTGATTTAATTTATTTTCAAGGACATAGTGCTCCCGGAATGTATGCTAGAGCATTTCTTGAAGGTAGAATAAGTACAAAACAATTAGACTCTTTTCGTCAAGAAGTTAATCCTGGAGGACTGTCTTCTTATCCTCATCCTTGGTTAATGCCAAAGTTTTGGCAGTTCCCAACAGTTTCAATGGGATTAGGTCCTATAATGTCTATTTACCAAGCTAGATTTACAAAATACTTAATTAATAGAGGATTGTTAAAAGACGAAGGAAGAAAAATCTGGTGTCATTTAGGAGATGGAGAAACCGATGAACCAGAATCTTTGGGAGCAATAGGATTAGCTGCTAGAGAAAAATTAGACAATTTAATTTTTGTAATTAATTGTAATTTGCAAAGACTTGATGGACCTGTAAGAGGTAATGGTAAAATAATTCAAGAACTCGAAGGCATATTTCGAGGAGCTGGATGGAATGTGCTAAAAGTTATATGGGGCTCTTATTGGGATCCTTTACTTGCAAAAGATAAAACTGGCTTATTAATTAAACGTATGAATGAAGCGGTTGATGGAGAATATCAAGCTTTTAAAGCAAAAGGGGGGGCTTTTGTTAGAGAAAAATTTTTTGGTAAATATCCAGAACTTTTAAATTTAGTTTCTCAAATGGATGATAAAGATATTTGGAAACTAAATAGAGGAGGTCACGATCCACATAAAGTATATGCTGCCTATCATTCTGCTATTAAGCACAAGGGAAGTCCAACAGTTATTTTAGCAAAAACTATAAAAGGATATGGGATGGGTAAATCAGGAGAAAGTATTAATACTACTCATCAACAAAAAAAATTAGATGAAAAAGACTTGTTATATTATAGAGATAGATTTGATGTTCCTTTAACTGATAAACAGGTAAAAAATATTGAATATTATAGACCTCCTGAAAATTCTGCAGAAATAAAGTATTTAAAAGCCTGTAGACTAAAACTAGGAGGAAATTTACCTGAAAGATCATCATTTGCAAAATCAATTAAAACTCCCTCAGACGATATATTTAAAATGATGAAAAAATCCACGGGAGATAAAGAAATGTCAACCACTATGGTTTTAGTAAGAATGCTTACAAGTTTATTAAGAGATAAAAATGTTGCTCAAAGATTAGTTCCAATAATCCCAGACGAAGCAAGAACATTTGGAATGGAAGGTTTTTTTCAAAAAATTGGAATTTATGCGCATGAAGGACAGAAATATGAGCCAGTAGACTCAGAACAATTAAGTTCGTATAGAGAAGATAGAAAAGGTCAAGTCTTAGAAGAAGGTATAACTGAAGCTGGAGCTATGTCATCTTGGATTGCTGCTGCAACAGCTTATTCAAATCATGATATTTCAATGATACCAATATATTTATTTTATTCGATGTTTGGATTTCAAAGAATAGGGGATTTTGCATGGGCAGCTGGAGATAACCAAGCAAGAGGTTTTTTAATTGGTGCTACAGCAGGCAGAACAACCCTAGCAGGAGAAGGTTTACAACATGGAGATGGACATAGTCATATATTGTCTTCAGTTATTCCAAATTGCAAATCGTATGATCCTACTTTTTCTTATGAATTAGCAACTATTTTTAGGGAAGGACTAAGAAGAATGCATGAGAAAAATGAAAATATTTTTTATTACATTACGACAATGAATGAAAATTATACTCATCCAGAAATGCCAAAAGATAAATTATGTGAACAAGGAATATTAAAAGGAATGTATTTATTTAAAGAATTTAATAAATATAAAAAGACAAAAATACAGTTACTTGGATCAGGCACTATTTTAAGAGAAATGATTTCAGCAGCAGAAATCCTTCAAAACCAATATCAAATAGATAGCAATGTTTGGAGTGTAACTAGTTTTAGTGAATTAAGAAAAGAAGCTTTAGAAATAGAGAGGTACAATTTATTGCATCCTGACAGTAAACCAAAAAAAGCATTTGTAGAAAAATGTTTGTCTGCTACTGAAGGACCAGTTGTGGCTGCATCCGATTATATAAGATTATATGCCGATCAAATAAGACCTTTTATATCAAAAGGTTTTTATTCTTTTGGCACAGATGGATATGGAAGAAGTGATACGAGAAAAAATTTAAGAAAATTTTTCGAAATAGATAAAGAACATATAGTTGCCTATTCTCTAAGTGTTTTAGCAAAAGAACAATTAATTTCTTCAAAATATGCAAAGGATGCTATAAAAAAATATAATATTGATACTGAAAAACCAATACCTACAAAACTATAATTAATGGAAAAAGATAAAAAAATATTTGCAACTCCAAAGGTTAGAAAATTTGCGAGAGAATTAGGAGCTAATGTTAGTTTAATTAAAGGAACAGAAAGAAAAGGAAGAATAACAGAACAAGATGTTAAAGAATTTATAAGCAACCAATTAAAAGATCAAAAAAAAGTTGATAGAGAGCATATAGAAAAGATTAAAACACAATATAACCACTCTGATTTTGGAGAGATTGAAATTAAAGATGTTCCAAGATTAAAAAAAATTGCAGCATCACATTTAGTAAAGGCGTGGTCAAATATTCCTCATGTAACACACCATGATGAAGCTGATATAACTGAAATGGAGGAATTTAGAAATTCCTTAACCGATTCATTTTCAGGAGAAAAAAAAAAGATAACACCATTAGCTTTTATAATTAAAGCTTTGGTTTCTTCGTTAACTAAATTTCCTACATTTAATTCATCAATTGAGGATATTGATGAAGGAAAAATGACTATTAAAAAATATTATCATATAGGAATTGCCGTTGATACTCCTCATGGTTTAATGGTACCTAAGTTGAGAAATTCAAATAATAAAAATATAGGTTTAATTAGTAAAGAACTAAAAGAAATCAGTGAGAAATGTCGAAATTTAAAAATAGATAAAAAAGAATTTTTTGGAGGTTCCATGACTATAACAAGTCTAGGTGGTATAGGTGGATCATTTTTTACTCCAATTATTAATTATCCTGAAGTCGCAATTTTAGGTGTTGGAAGATCTATTAAAAAAAATGTTTATTTTGAAAATAAATATCAAGCAAGGATAATGCTTCCTTTATCTTTATCATATGATCATAGAATTATAGATGGTGCTGAAGCAGCAAGATTTTGTAATGATTTAAAAGTGAATCTTGGCAAAGATTTTGCTTATAAGTTGGCGGTCTAAAAAATGTCTAAATCGATGTCCTTATTCAGTGCTCTTTTTTGCACCTTCATTTGGGGAACAACTTTTATTGCTCAAGATACTGGTATGGATAAAATTGGCCCTTTAACTTTTAATGCAACAAGATTTTTTGTTGGTTTTTTGTCTATTATTCCATTTGCATTATTAATTGAAAAAAAAAAAATCTCTTTAGAAGTAAACAAAAATAAGAAGTTATTTTTTAAACTACTTTTTTGGATAGGTTTATTTTTATTTTTAGGAACTTTTCTTCAGCAGGCTGCTTTACTTTATACAGATGTTGCAAATGCAGCCTTTTTTACAATTTTTTATGTTCCAATGGTTCCTATAATTCTCTTTTTTATTTATTCTAAATCAATACATTGGAGTATTTGGCCTTCAGTACTATTTTGTGTTTTTGGAGTTTATTTATTAAGTGATTTTTCAGATGCTACAGTTAGATTAGGAGATGGTCTTGTAATTT
>CACDEK010000028.1:0-2500 GCA_902551735.1 uncultured Pelagibacteraceae bacterium
TCCATTAATAGGAGTTTTCATTAGTGCTTTTTTTGCACTCTTTCCACTTTTGTCATAATGACCTTCAAATTTAGCATGATCAAAGTGATATAATTCATTTTTTTGACTTCTTAAAATCATGTTCGCATACAATATTTTTCCAGTTTCTAAAACTTTTCCTTTATCATTTTCAAAAACCTCATACATAATTTGAAAGCTATCATTTTTTTGTATGTCTCTTTGAAAATCAATTTGAAAACCATATATTCTTGCAAATTCAATAACAATGTTTGGTTTTATATCTAAATCCATTGCACTTTTATATAAACTACTTACAATTTTTGCCTCCTTATAAATAATTTTTTTTTTTAAATTAGTAATTATTTCTTTATATTCAAAATCATCTGTTATCAAATTTCTAGATATTTCTATTTTTTTAGTTCTAGATACTGGATATGTTAAACTTACTACTTTTTTTGAATTTTCTAAGTCCAAAGTAAATTTAATAATTTGATCTTTATTTAATTTGTTAAGGTTTTCTTTTTTTGATAATATTTTTTTTACTATAATAATTTCGTTTTGTGGTATTTCATATTTTTTTAAAATTCCGTTAAAATTTTCGCCAGTAGATATTTTGTGTTTAACATCAATATATTTTGGGTCTAATTTACTTACAATTGTATTTAATGTTTTTTCAAAATAGATGTTATTTAATATATTAAAAAAATGATTTTTTTTTTGTTCCTTCACATAATTAAACATTTGAACAAATATTACTACGGCAAAAGCGGTACATATTAGAAAAACAAAAACCATGTTTTTTTTAATTAACGAACTAAGATTCTCATGGTAATTTTTTTCAGGATTTGAGAATTTCATTTTCATTTTGTAGTTTAATTATTTGTTTAGATGCTACTAAATATCAGAAAAAACCTTCATTTTTCAGTCTTTTTTATAATGATTTTTTGTTCTGTAAGCCTTGATTTCCTTTAATTTTAGACTATAAGCGTCACACTTTCTCAATAAAAATATTGTGAATTATTAGGCTTACTGCCTAATTAGCTATTTTATTTGTAAAAATTTAAGAAGAGAAGTGTGGACGGTTAAGGTTACCAAAATTTGTCGTACACACTTCAACATTATATAAATTTTATTCTTAGAATTTATATAGAAGCTAGTGTGCGCCGTTTTTAAACTTGAGAGTTTGATCATGGCTCAGAACGTACGCTGGCGGCACGCCTAATACATGCAAGTCGAACGGAGTAGCAATACTTAGTGGCAGACGGGTGAGTAACATGTGGGTATCTTCCCTTTGGTGAGGAATAACACGAGGAAACTTGTGCTAATACCTCATAAGTCTTTACGGAGAAAGCTTTATGCGCCAATGGATGAGCCTGCACTTGATTAGTTTGTTGGTGGGGTAATGGCCTACCAAGACTTTGATCAATAGCTGATTTGAGAGGATGATCAGCCACATTGGGACTGAGACACGGCCCAAACTCCTACGGGAGGCAGCAGTAGGGAATCTTGCACAATGGAGGAAACTCTGATGCAGCGATGCCGCGTGAGTGAAGAAGGCCTTTGGGTTGTAAAGCTCTTTCGTCGGGGAAGAAAATGACTGTACCCGAATAAGAAGGTCCGGCTAACTTCGTGCCAGCAGCCGCGGTAATACGAAGGGACCTAGCGTAGTTCGGAATTACTGGGCTTAAAGAGTTCGTAGGTGGTTAAAATAGTTGGTGGTGAAATCCCAGAGCTTAACTCTGGAACTGCCATCAAAACTTTTTAGCTAGAGTATGATAGAGGAAAGCAGAATTTCTAGTGTAGAGGTGAAATTCGTAGATATTAGAAAGAATACCAATTGCGAAGGCAGCTTTCTGGATCATTACTGACACTGAGGAACGAAAGCATGGGTAGCGAAGAGGATTAGATACCCTCGTAGTCCATGCCGTAAACGATGTGTGTTAGACGTTGGAAATTTATTTTCAGTGTCGCAGCGAAAGCAATAAACACACCGCCTGGGGAGTACGACCGCAAGGTTAAAACTCAAATGAATTGACGGGGACCCGCACAAGTAGTGGAGCATGTGGTTTAATTCGAAGATACGCGCAGAACCTTACCAACACTTGACATGTTCGTCGCGACTTTAAGAGATTAAAGTTTTCGGTTCGGCCGGACGAAACACAGGTGCTGCATGGCTGTCGTCAGCTCGTGTCGTGAGATGTTGGGTTAAGTCCCGCAACGAGCGCAACCCTTACTTTTAGTTGCCATCATTAAGTTGGGAACTCTGAAAGAACTGCCAGTGATAAGCTGGAGGAAGGTGGGGATGACGTCAAGTCCTCATGGCCCTTACGTGTTGGGCTACACACGTGCTACAATGGCATTTACAATAGGAAGCAAGACGGTGACGTCAAGCAAATCCTAAAAAGATGTCTCAGTTCGGATTGTACTCTGCAACTCGAGTACATGAAGCTGGAATTACTAGTAATCGCGGATCAGCGTGCCGCGGTGAATACGTTCCCGG
>CACDEK010000028.1:7500-9858 GCA_902551735.1 uncultured Pelagibacteraceae bacterium
TTAAAAATAAAAGAGGATATTCTTAAAATAAATATTGATAATATTTATATTGGTGATTTGATATATGACACTTTTCTTAGGACTAAAAAAAAACCAACTATTAATATTTCGGATGAAGAGTTTAAAATATTTTTATTTAAGTTTTTAAAATTATTTTACTTTTGGAAGTTTTATTTTGATAAAAACTTAAATGTTATTAAAGCTTTAATAGTCTCACATGATGTTTATTATTACGCTATACCATTAAGATTTGCTGTAAAACTTGCCATTCCTTGTTATAATGTTGGGCCTACTACTTTATATTATTTTACAAAAGAAAAAATAAGAAAAAAAACTGGGTACGATGAATTTCCTTTTAAATTTAATATTTTAAAAAAAGAAATAAGTTCAAAAGGAAAAATTGAAGCAGAAAAAGTAATTAATGATAAATTTCAAGGCAATTTAACTTTTGATATTATGATTAATAAATTTGGAAAAAAAAATAAAATCCCAAAAAAAATTTTAGAACTTGAAAATAAAAAAAATGTTCTTATCGCTACTCATTGCTTTACAGATGCTGTACATGCCTATGGAGAATCAATTTTCCCAGATTATTATGAATGGTTAATGTTTTTAGGTGATAAATCAAACGAAAAAAATTTTAAATGGCTATTAAAACCACATCCTGCGCAGTATAAAGAAAATTATAATTTTTTAAAATTTTTTGAGAATAAATTTAAAAATTTTATTCTTATTCCAAACGAAGTTTCCAACCTAGATCTAATTGATAAGATTTTTTCTGTTTTGACTGTTTATGGTTCTGTAGGCCATGAATTTCCGTTGTTTAATATTCCAGTTATTAATGCAAGTATAAACAATCCACACAGGGCATATAATTTTAATTATCATGCTAGTACAAAAGAAGAGTATGAACAATTAATTAATAAAATTGATACTTTAAAAATTAATTCTAAAGAACATAAAGAAAAAATTTATGAATATTATTATTTAAATTATTTGAGGGATTATTATTTTTTTGATAACCACCTTGAAATTTTAAATAAATTAAGAGGTAGGTATAGTGAGCCAAAAATCTTTGATGCCTGGGTTCAAGAATATTCGTATGAAAAAAAGCTAGATATAGACAAGAATTTGGATAGATTTATAGAGGAAAAGGCTCATAGGTTTTATGCATCAGATAAATAATTTAATTTTAATATATAAAAATGTGATATGAAAAATTTTAAGTTTTCCAAAATAAAAAAACCAATTCTTATTGCTGAGATTTCAGCAAATCACAATGGATCGATTTCTCATGCAAAAAAACTAATACGTGCTGCAAAATTAAATAATGCAGATTTTGTAAAGTTGCAAACTTATGAAGCTAAAAATATGACTATAAAATCCAGTAGAAAAGAATTTATTATTAAAGAAGGAATATGGAAAGGATATACACTTTGGGATTTGTATAAAAAAGGGTGTACTCCTTTAAGCTGGCAAAAAGAACTTTTTTTATATTCAAAAAAAATAGGAATTAAATGTTTGAGCTCCCCTTTTGATGAGGAATGTGTAAATTTATTAGAAAAAATTGGATGTCCTATGTATAAAATTGCTTCTTTTGAAATGACAGATATTCCACTTGTTAAAAGAATATCTCAAACTAAAAAACCAATTATAATTTCTACAGGATTGTCAAATATAAATGAAATAGAAAAGACAATTAATGTTGCAAAAAAAAATGGAGCAAGAGAAATCGCCTTATTATATTGTGTTAGTAGTTATCCTGCAAAAATATCAGATTTTAATTTAAATAATATAAAAATTCTTAAAAAAAAATTTAAATCATGCACAATAGGTTTGTCAGATCATTCTCTGAATAATGATGTGGCAAAAATAGCAATCTCACTTGGTGCAAAAATTATAGAAAAACATATTGCCCTGGAAAAACAAAAAAAAGGACTTGATATTGATTTTTCTTTAAAAGGAAAAAAAATTAAAACGTTTAAGCAGATGATGGACTCTACTTACAATGCACTTGGAAAGAATATTTTTTATAGAAGAAAAATAGAAACTAAAAACAAAATTTATAGAAGATCAATTTATTCAATAAAAAATATTAATAAAAATGAAATTTTTACTACGAAAAATATAAAAAGGATTAGACCTTCTCTAGGACTATCCCCTGAAAAATTCGAATTTATAATCGGAAGAAAAGCTAAAAGAAAGATTTCCGAAGGAATGCCAATAAAGATGTCTTATATTAAGATTTAAATAAATTTTTTTGTTTGGATGAAATGCACTTTAATTTTATTGAAATCCTAATATATCTTCTGTAGTTATGAGATGATTTTTATTTTTTTATGAAAAAAAAAAATTACT
>CACDEK010000029.1 GCA_902551735.1 uncultured Pelagibacteraceae bacterium
GCAATATTAGGTTATAAATTAAGTGGTAAGGGTTTAGCTATATTTGCTGGTTTAGTCATGATTTATATTTCAGTATTTGGTCAATGGAAACCTTCAATGCAAACACTTTCTTTTATACTAGTGGCTGCTCCACTTTCTTTCATTTTCGGTTTGAGCTTAGGCATCATGGCTTATAAGAGTAAACGTGTTGAGAAAGCTTTATATCCTATTCTGCTAGTTATGCAGACCATGCCTCAATATGCTGTTTTAGTTCCTGCAATGGTTCTGTTTGGCATTGGCGATCATGCTGCGGTTATTATAACAATGGTTGTTGCTATTCCACCAATGATCTTATTAACTTTATTAGGACTTAGAGGAGTATCTCCCGAAGTTATTGAAGCTGGCAAAATGAGTGGATGCAATAATTGGCAACTCATGCTTAAAGTATTAATTCCAACTGCAAGAAGAGATATTTTAATTGGCGTTAATCAAGTCATTATGGTGTGTTTTTCTATGGCGGTTATTTCAGCTTTTATAGGTGCTAAAGGATTAGGGTGGAATTTATTGTTAGCCTTAAACCAATTAAATATTGGATTAGCATTAGAAGCCGGTTTATGTATTAGTTTAATTGCAATACTTTTAGACAAAATGTCATTAGCCTGGGCAAATAAACAAACAGATTATTTTGGTAACCTTACTTTTTTCCAGCGTTATAAAAATACATTGTTTTTTGCTGGAGCAGTATTTATAGGAGTGATATTTGCTTATGCTGGATCTGTTTACTTTAAAGAAGGTTTTAATTATTTATTTGAGGTCCCACATAATAAAGGAATATCAACAGCAGATTTCTGGAACAAAGGTGTTGATTGGATTTGGGATACTTTCTTTCAAACTTTAAAAATATTTAATACATGGTTAATAACAGAAGTCCTTCAACCAATGAGGGCTATGTTTTTAAGAATGCCAGCTGTTGCTACTTTAGTACTAGTTGTTGGAGCAGGTTATATAATTGGTGGAATTCGTTCAGCTTTTACAGTAGGTGGCTTAGCATTATTTATAGCTCTAAGTCCATGGTGGGATAGAGCTTTGGTCACAACATATATGGCAACTTTTGGAGTTATTGCTTCTGTCACAATTGGATCAATTGTTGGAACTTTATGTCAACAAAACAAATATACCACAAATTTTATGTTGGCAGTTTGTGATATTTTTCAAACATTTCCTTCGTTTGTATACTTAATTCCAGTAATGATGCTTTTTGGAGTCACTGATACATCAGTATTAATTGCAGTAATTGTTTATGCAACTATACCAGCCACAAGGTACACTATTGAAGGATTGAGAAGTGTTCCTCCTGCTTTGCATGATGCTGCTACAATGTCGGGTGTTACAAAATTACAAAGATTATTTAAAATAGAATTTCCTTTAGCATTTCCTCATATGATGCTTGGTGTAAATCAAACAATAGTATTCGCTCTATTTATGGTAATAATTGGGGCATTTATTGGAACAGAAGATTTAGGACAATATATTTTAAAAGCTTTATCCGATAAAGCGGGTGGAGGAAAAGGATTAACACTTGGTATTTGTGTCGCTTTCATAGGCTTAATATTCGATAATTTAATTAGAACTTGGGTCGATAAAAGAAAAAAACATCTTGGCATAGATTAAAATTGTGAAAAAATTTCTTGTTGCCATTGATCAAGGCACCACATCTAGCAGAGCTATTTTATTTAGTCTATCTGGCAAACCTATTTATACTTCTCAAAAGGAGTTTACACAATATTTTCCAAGGGATGGGTGGGTAGAACATAATCCGCATGAGATTTGGAGTACGGTAAAAAAAGTTTTATCTGATGTAATTGTTAAAAGCCAAAAATTGAAAGGTAAAATTCTTTCAATAGGAATTACAAATCAAAGAGAAACTACTATTCTTTGGGATAAAAAAACAGGAAAACATGTCTACAATGCAATTGTTTGGCAAGACAGAAGAACAGCAGAATTTTGCAAAAGATTTAAAACGAAAAATAGAGAAAAGGTCATTAACAAAAAAACTGGATTATTAATTGATCCTTATTTTTCAGGAACAAAAATTAAATGGATATTAGAAAATATTCCCAAAGCAAAAAAATTGGCAAAAAAAAAACAACTTCTTTTTGGAACAGTTGATACCTTTTTGATTTGGAAACTTACAAAAGGAAAAAAGCATCTAACAGATGCTACTAATGCCTGTAGAACAATGTTGTTTAATATTTCCAATAATAAATGGGATAAAGATATTTTAAAAAGCTTAAAAATTCCAAACAATATACTTCCTGAAGTTAAAAATTGTTCAGATGAATTTGGCTATACAGATAAATCAATAACTAAAAAATCCTACCCTATAAATGGAGTTGTTGGCGATCAACAAGCTGCAACGATAGGCCAATCATGTTTTGCTAAAGGATCTGTAAAAAGCACTTATGGAACAGGAGCATTTATATTAATGAATACTGGAAATAAAAAAATATATTCAAAAAATAAATTACTAACTACAATTTGTTATCGGCTTAACGGCAAGACTACTTATGCACTTGAAGGTTCAATTTTTACCGCTGGTGCAGGAGTGCAATGGCTCAGAGATAAAATAAAAATTATAACCAACGCTATGGAGACAGAAAAAATAGTTAAAAAGTTAAAAAATAATAAAGGAGTTTATCTAGTTCCAGCATTTACTGGTTTGGGAGCTCCTTATTGGAATCCAAATGCAAGAGGTGTAATTTGTGGAATAACAAGAGACACAAGTAAAAATGAAATTATTAGAGCAACATTGGAGGCTGTAGCATATCAGTCTTATGATTTATTTAATGCTATGAAAAATGATGGACTTAAACCTAATTTAGTTAAGGTAGATGGAGGAATGGTCAAAAATAATTGGTTTTCACAATTTTTATCAGATGTAACATTTACAAAAGTAATTAGACCAAAAGTTCAAGAAACAACAGCTTTAGGAGCTGCATTTATGGCTGGATTAAAAATAGGTGTTTATAAATCTCTTGCAGAAATTTCTAAAAATTGGAAAATAGATAAAAAATTTATCCCAAAAATAAGTAAATCAAACCGTACTAATCTATTGAAAGGTTGGGAACAAGCAATTAGAAAAACTTTAGTATAATTATGAAAAATATTTTAGTTATAGGTTCAGGAGCCATGGGGGCAGCTTTTACTATTCCTTGCATAGATAATTATCATAAGGTTACTTTATGCGAACCATATAATCGCGAACTTGTCAAAAAAATATTATCAAAAAAAAAAATTCATCCAAATTTAAAATTAAATTTACCAAAAAAATTAATTGTAAAAAATTTTTCTAAAGAAATTTTAAAAAAAAAATGGGATCTAATAGTTATAGCTGTAAGCTCTATTGGAATAGATTTAGTTAAAGAGAAATTAAAACAATTAAAAAACAAATGTCATATTTTGGTTTTAACAAAAGGACTTAAATATGAAAAAAATTCTAAACGAATTATCACAATGTCTGAACAGTTAGATAATGGTAATAATAAATTGAATTTATCAGTATTAAAAGGACCATGTTTAGCTAGTGAATTAGCAAGAAAAATAAAAACTAGTGTAGTAATTGCTAATAAAAATATTAAGACAGCTAAATCTATAGGTAAATTAATTTCGACTGATTATTATAAGATAGACTATTCTAATGATGTAAGGGGAGTAGAGATATGTTCGGCAATAAAAAATATTTATTCTATAATAATAGGAGCAGGCGAAGGTTTAAATACTTCATCATCTATATTTAGCAAGTCAATTTCTGAAATGGTTTATTTAACTAAATTTTTTAATGGAAAAGAAAAGACAGTTTATGGCCTTGCTGGATTAGGAGATTTATATGTAAGCGCATTAGGTGGTAGAAATAGCAGAATGGGAAAATATTTAGGCAAAGGATTTACATATAAAAAGGCAAAAAAAAAATTCATGCCAAATGATACAATTGAGGGTGCACAACTATCATTTGAAATTGCTCCGTATATATTAAAAAAAATTAATAATAAAAAAATTCCTTTAATGGTTGATTTGTTAAAAGCAATCTCAAAAAATAAAAAATTAAATATAAGATGGTAAATAAAATTCTAAATATTGTTGGTTGGGTTTTATTTTTAATTTCTTCAATTGGTTTTATTATGTCTAGCCTTGGAAATTTTTGGGCTATGTTCGGGAGTATTTTTTTTTTACTTGGTTGTGTAGTTTTTTTAATACCTTATTTTATAAAAGAAAATTAACATATTTAGATTACTTTAAAAAAGTTTTTAATGAATCGTCCATTGCAGATGCCCATGGAGTATGATGAACTGGAGCAATAGATCCCGTAACCGCCGAAGAAAAAGATTTATTCCTATAAGTCATTATATCTTCTACTTTGTGGTGCTCCCATTCTTTAAAATGTTTTCTAATTAATTCAAAATCAATTTTTGGATAATCAGATAATTCGTGAAGTTCTTTAGTATATTCAGTTTGAAAATCTATCATTTGCTCTGGATTTTCTAATTTTTCCTCCATAGCAACCCATTTATTTATGTCTTTTTCTATTTCTGAATTATTTGGAAGTTTAATTTTACCCATTATTACATCTCTTGCATACCAAGCCTGGCAGTCAAACATATTAAAAGTATGAAATTGATCTTGCATACCTAAGTAAAGTAATTTGTGATTATCTTGCCATACAACACCTTTATATAGTTTTGGTGGATATAATCTGTTTCTAGTTTTAAGTTTAAGATCTTCAGTTAAAAAAGGGAAATGATGAAGATAACCGGAACATAAAATTATTGCATCAGCTTCTTGTTTGTGACCGTCTTTAAAGATTGCTTCACTCCCTTCTAGTTTATCCAAATAATGTACTTCTTTTACTCCATTAGGCCATTTAAATCCCATTGGGTTATGTCTATAACCTATGGTTACACTTTTAGCTCCATACTTGTGACATTGAAGAGCAACATCTTCAGCTGAATAACTACTTCCTAAAACAATAACATTTTTACCTCTGAATTCTTCAGCATCTCTAAAGTCATGCGAATGCATTATTCTTCCTGGAAAAGATTTCATTCCAGGGTATTCTGGAATAAATGGTACAGAGAAATGTCCTGTTGATACAACCACATAATCAAAAGAATCTTTTGAAAATTTATCTTTTTTTTTATCATGAGAAGTAACTTCGAAATCATTTCCATTAAAAACCACACTAGCAACACTAGTGTTAAATTTTACTTTGTTTTTTAGATTACCTTTTTTAACTCTACCAATTATATAGTCATATAAAACTTCTCTTGGTGGAAATGAAGGAATAGGATTTCCAAAATGTTCATCAAATGAATAATCAGCAAACTCTAAACATTCTTTCGGTCCATTTGACCAAAGATATCTATACATACTGTTAGGCACAGGATCACCATATTGATCCGATCCGGTTCTCCAGCTATAATTCCACAATCCTCCCCAATCTTCCTGTTTTTCAAAAACAACTACTTCAGGAATTTTTTCACCTTTTTTTTCAGCCTGTTCAAATGATCTTAACATTGAAAGACCACACGGACCTGTTCCAATTATAGCAACTTTTGTCATTATTCTTTTCCCGTATTAATAATTTTTGTAAATTTATCTTATCTAAATATTAATTCAATGATTTTAATTGTTGCAATACTTAAAATTTTAATTTTAATTACCCAATTAAAATAACTCTATGTCAAAAATAATTTCAGCTTATGTTAACTTTGTAGATTCAATTTGTATTAAAGTGGGAAGAGTAGTTATGTATGGAGTTTTTTTTATGATGTTCGTACTTATTCTGTCTTTTGTGACAAGAAATATAATTAACTATCCTATGATGTGGATAATAGAGATGGCTCAATTTACAATAACTGCATATTACTTATTAGGTGGTGGTTATTCTATGATTACAGATGATCATGTAAGAATGGATCTATTTTATGGAAGACTTTCTGAAAAAGGAAAAGCAAAGATGGATGCTTTTACAAGTATATTTTTAATTTTTTATTTAGTCATTCTATTTTATGGATCTATATCAAGTCTTCAATACACAATTCAAACTAAGCAAAAATTATTTACAGCTTGGGCACCATATGTTTGGCCAATTAAAACATTAATGTTAATTGGAATTTTATTAATGCTGCTGCAGGCAATTGCAATGTTTTTTAAAAACTTAGAAAAAATAAAAAATAATAAGAGAGGATAAATTGTTAGCTCAATATCTTAGTTACGAATTTATTGCCATTTTCATGTTTGTGACGATGTTGTTAATGATGTTCACTGGTCAAAGAGTGTTCGGGGCTATAGGATTTGTAGCTGCAGCTTCTGCATTGTTAATTTGGGGCGAAGGATCAATGGAAATGCCATACACAGCAGCATGGAAATTATTTAAGTGGTATCCAATGCTTACACTTCCTCTATTCATTTACATGGGATTTATGATTTCAGAATCCGGTATAGCAAATGATCTTTACAAAATGTTCCATGTTTATTTTGGTGGAGTTAGAGGAGGATTGGCAATCGGAACAATGGGCATGATGGTAGCAATTTCAGCGATGAATGGGTTAAGTGTTGCCGGGATGGCCATAGGAGCAACTATTGCACTACCTGAAATGTTAAAAAGAAAATATGATAAAAGAATGATAACAGGCGTCGTACAAGCCGGCAGTTCCTTGGGAATATTAATACCCCCAAGCGTTGTTATGGTTTTATATGGAATGATTGCTCGTCAACCAGTTAGCAAACTTTGGCTTGCTGGACTTTTGCCTGGAATAATGATGGCTACATTATTTATAATATATATTTATGTTAGATGTCGTCTTCAACCTGAATTGGGGCCTATATTAGATAAAAAAGAAAGAGAAGTTCCATTTAAAGAAAAAATAAAACTTTTAAAAGCAGGAATTATACCTTTTTTAATTTTCTTTTTAATGACTGGTTTATTTTTAATGGGTATTGCAAGTTTAGTAGAATGTTCTGCGGTAGGTGCACTATGTGCAACAATAGCCGCAATTTATAAAAAAAGATTTAATTACAAAGTTATGGAAACAACACTAAGAAAAACTTTAGGTGTTTCGTGTATGTTTATGTGGATAATTCTTGCAGCACTTTGTTTTGGTGCAGTTTTTGATGGTTTGGGAGCTGTTAGAGCTATTGAAACTTTGTTTATTGAAAGATGGAATTTAACTCCTTGGGGAGTTTTAATAATGATGCAGATTTCTTATATTTTTATGGGAATGTTCTTAGATGATACTGCCATGCTAGTTATTGTAGCACCACTTTATGTACCATTAATTATAGCATTAGGATTTGATCCGATTTGGTATGGAGTCCTTTATACTATAACTTGTCAAATAGCTTATATGACACCGCCATTTGGGTATAATTTATTTTTAATGCGAGCAATGGCTCCTAAAGAAATAACTCTAGCTGATATTTATAGATCTATAATTCCTTTTGTCTTGGTCATGGCTTTTGGTCTAGCGATTGTTATGATATTTCCAGAGATAGCAACATATTTGCCTGAAAAACTTTTAAGTAAATAAATTTATTTAATATTTTACAACTTCAAGTTTAATTTAATTTAATAAATATTACATTGACTCTTAAACTTATTTTAGATTAACTTTTAATATTCAATGTACATGAAGAAGGGAGTAATATGAAAAAAGACAAAAAGATAATAACGAAAAGGCGTTCGTTTATTAAAAAAGCAGGTTTGTTAACATTAGGTGCTGCAGGAGCTGCCACAGTTAAGGCTCCATATGTATATTCGGCTACCAATCCTATTAAATGGAGACTTCAAACTTATTCAGGAGCACCATTAGGGGCACATGTTGTAAAACCTCAAGTAGAAGCTTTTAATAAAGCTGCACATGGAGAAATGGAAATTGAGCTTTATTATGCAGACCAATTAGTTCCAACAGATGAATTATTTAGAGCCATGCAGGCAGGGACTATTGATGCTGTACAAAGTGATGATGCTACTATGGGATCACCAGTAGATATCCAAATCTTTGGTGGATATTTTCCATTTGCAACTAGATTTAGTTTAGATGTGCCGGCTATGTTTAAGTATTATGGTTTAGATGGTATTTGGGCTGAAGCTTATGGAGAAGTAGATAATGTTACTTGGTTAAGTACAAGTGCATGGGATCCATGTATTTTATTTACAGTAAAAAAACCAATTAAAAAACTTTCAGATATGAAAGGACTTAGAGTTTTTGGAGTTCCAACAGCTGGAAGATTCATGGCAAGATATGGTTTAATACCAGTAATTGTTCCATGGGACGATGTCGAAGTTGCTATGCAAACTGGTGAGTTAGATGGAGTTTGTTGGTGTGGATTTACAGAGGCTTACGAAGTAGGTTGGGCCGATATCTGTAATTATGCATTATCAAATGCTATAACTGGGGCATGGTTTGGTTCTTATTTTGCAAATACTAAGAGTTGGAATAAGTTATCACCTAAACTTCAGGAATTATATAGAATGTCTATTGATCAATCACATTATTATAGACAAGTATGGTACTGGGGTGGAGAAGCAGATCTTCGTGTTAACGGTAAAAAAATGGAAATTACACAATTGCCTGCTAATGAATGGGCTGGAGTTGTTCAGGATTCAAAAGAGTTCTGGGATGAGACTGCAAAAATAAGTCCACGTTGTTCGAAAGTTGTGAAAGCATTTAATTCATATGCTAGCACGATGGAAAAAGCTGGATATCCTTACAGATAAAAAATAATAAATTTAGACGCTCTAAAATAAATTAGAGCGTCTAGATTAATAAATTTTTTATGGTTTTGCGGTTATTCCACCATCAATTGTAATTTCAGTACCTGTAATATATTTGCTTTGATCGCTTAACAAAAACATTATTCCATTTGCTATATCTTCAGGTTGTCCAACTTTTCTTAGAGGTATATTTTTTTCAATATTTTTTTTCATCATAGGTGCTCTTTTCCATCTTTTTTGCATACCCGTTTCTATTGCACCAGGTAGTATTATATTAGATCTTATATTTTTGTTTGCATATTGAATAGCAAGTGATTTTGACAGTCTAATCATTGCTGCTTTAGATGAGCCATAAGCATCTTGTGGTTTATAATCTCCAGACAAGGCATCAACAGAAGATATATGAACCATTGAGCCAAATTTATTTTTTTCCATCTTAGGTATTATTATTTTTGATAAATAAACCATTGTTTTTAGGTTTATTTCATACACTTTATCCCAAATTGAAAAGTCTATTTTTACTGATGAAATATCTTTATTAAACCATAAAACACCAGTTGTATTTACTAGATAATCAATCGATTTATTTGCAATACAATAATTGTTAATTATTTTTCTCAACTTTTTAAAATTAGTTATATCTATTTGTTTAAAATGAGCGTTAGGATAACTATCAAGAAAACTTTTTGGAGGTTTTTTTAGATCTAACATAAGAGTACTAATGTTGTTTTTTAAAAGTTTTTTTGTAGTTTCTAAACCCATTCCACCACTAGCACCAGTTACAACTGCAGACTTTCCTTTATATGTAAGTCTCATTTTTATTTTAATTCTTTTCTTAAGTGAAAGCTTTTTGGTTTTGTTAAATGTTCATATGCAATTTCAGATAAAGAACATCCTTTTCCTGTTTCCTTAACTCCTGTCCAAGATAATCCTGGATCAAGATAATCACATCTATTCATAAATAAAGTTC
>CACDEK010000030.1 GCA_902551735.1 uncultured Pelagibacteraceae bacterium
CAGGTTATTATGTATATGATAAAGATATGTTAAAAAAAAATCTCATACTAATTTTATTTTTTATATTTTTTTCTTATAAATCTTATTCTTCTGAAATAAATAAAATAAATATTTCAGGTAATGAAAGAATAACTAAAGAATCAATAATAATTTTTGGTGAAATTAATTTAAGTGATGATTTTAACGATAATAAATTAAATCAAGTATTAAAAAATTTATATGAAACTAATTTTTTCGAGGATATTAAATTATATATAGAGGACAAAGAATTAAATATTGTGGTAGTTGA
Source organism: uncultured Pelagibacteraceae bacterium (assembly GCA_902551735.1). Taxonomy (GTDB): domain Bacteria; phylum Pseudomonadota; class Alphaproteobacteria; order Pelagibacterales; family Pelagibacteraceae; genus Pelagibacter. The sequence goes on from CACDEK010000030.1 coordinate 290, forward strand.
AAATCCAATAATTCAGGATGTTAAAATTGAAGGAATTAAATCTCAAAAAATGATTGATCCTATATTTAATTTAATTAAATTAAAAAAAAATAATTCATTCAATGAATATCTGGTTAAAAAGGATCGTGATGTAGTTATAAATGTGCTTAGATCAAATGGTTATTACTTTGCTAAAGTTAATTTGAAAAAGATTGATAATCTTAATAATACAGTATCATTAATTTATGAAGTTGATTTAGGCAAAAAGGCTAAGATAAGAAAAATTAGATTTATAGGTGATAAGAAATATAAAAATAGAAGACTGTTTAGAATAATTGTTTCCGAAGAAGACAAATTTTGGAAATTTATTTCTAGAGATAAATTATTAAATCAAGCTAGAATAGATTTAGACACCAGACTCTTAACAAATTATTATAAAAATAAAGGTTATTACAATATAGTTGTTGAAACTACTTTTGCTGAATTTCTAGATAATGGAATGTTTGATCTCACTTTTAAAATTAACGCAGGTGAAAAATTTTACTTTAATGATATAAAGTTAAATTTACCTGATGATTATAATGAAAAAAATTTTTCTAGAATTCTTTCTTTATTCCAAAAACTTAAAAATGAACCTTATTCATTTAATTCAATAGAAAAAATTATTAAAGAAGTAGAAATTATTGCGCTCAAAGAAGAATACGAGTCTATAAATGCCAATGTTGAAGAGATTATTGTTGGAAACAATAAACTTAATTTTTCTATATTCATAGACGAGTCTCCAAAGTATCTAGTAGAAAGAATAAATTTAATGGGAAATAATATAACTAGAGAAGAAGTTGTAAGAAATAGCTTAATACTAGATGAAGGAGATACTTTTAATAAAATTTTACACACAAAGTCTATTAACAATTTAAAATCTCTAAATTTCTTTAAAAGTGTTGAATCGGAAATTATTCAAGGATCAAGTCAAGATACTAAAATTATAAATATTGAAGTTGAAGAAAAACCAACAGGTGAAATTTCTGCAGGTGCTGGAGTAGGTACTAGCGGCTCAATGATTGGTTTTTCAGTAAAAGAAAATAATTTTCTTGGTAGAGGTGTGCAATTTGCTACCAACCTTGATTTTACAGATGAAACTGTTAGAGGTAAATTTTCTGTTTCAAACCCTAATTTTAAGGGCACCGACCAATCTATTTTTGCAAGTTTACAAAGTAGTGAAACTGATAGATTGGGAACCTTTGGGTATAAAACAACTAAAACAGGAATAAATTTTGGAAGTAGATTTGAATATTTTGAAGATACTTATTTATCCCCATCTTTATCTTCATATTATGAGTCGTTAAAAACTGATAGTTCTGCTTCAAATATTTTAAAAAAACAAGATGGTTCATATTTTGATACAAATTTTAATTATTTGTTTGATTATGATAAGCGTAACCAAAGATTTCAAACTACAAAAGGTTTTAGAAGCCGTTTTAATCAATCTATTCCAGTAGTTAGTGAAACATATGGATTAGTTAGTGGTTATGAATTTAATTATTATCAAGAATTAATTAGCGAAATGGTGAGTTCTTTCAGTTTTTTTGCTAGATCAGTTAATTCAATATCAGGTGATGATGTTAGAGTTTCAGAAAGATTATATATGCCTAGCAGTAAGTTACGAGGTTTTCAAAGAGGTAAAGTGGGTCCTGTAGATAGCAATGACTATGTTGGAGGTAATTATATGTCTTCAATTAACCTAGCCGCCACTTTGCCAAATGTTTTACCAAACTGGCAAAATGCTGATTTTTCAGTATTTTTTGATGCTGCGAATGTTTGGGGTGTAGATTATAGTTCATCTATAGATGAGTCTAATACTATAAGAAGCTCCGCAGGAGTAGCGCTTGATTGGCATACTCCAGTTGGACCACTAAGCTTTTCATATGCTGGAGTTATTACCAAAGCTAATACAGATAAAACTGAATCATTTAGATTTAATCTTGGCACAACCTTTTAATGAAATATCTTGTAAGGTTTTTTGTTATCACTTTAATTAGTTTTTGTACTACAAACATAAACGCCGAAACATTATCGATAGTTTATATTAACATGGATAAAGTTATGAATCAGACAATTGCAGGAAAAAATTTAAAAAATCAATTAGAAATAATACACAATAATAATATTCAAGAATTTGCAAAAATTGAAAACGAACTAAAATCTGAGGAAACATCAATTATATCACAAAAAAACATTTTATCTAACGATGAATATAATAAAAAAGTTAATTTATTAAAAAAAAAAATTGAAAAATATAAAAAAGAAAGAAAAAAAAAAATTGATTACGTAGAAAAAAAAAGAATTGAAGCAACCTCAATGCTACTTAAAGAAATTAATCCTATACTTGCTGAGTATTCAAAAAAAAATAAAATTTCAATAATTTTACAAAAAAAAGATATCGTGTTAGCAATAACAGAGCTTGATATAACTGATGAAATTATTTCTTTAACAGATTCTAAGATAAAAAAAATTAATTTAAATTAATGTCAAAGAATCCTTTTTTTGAAAACAAAGGTCCAATTAAATTACCAAATCTTATTTATAATAGCATAACTGGTTTAACTCCTGAAAGTGGATTTGGTTCATTGCCAGAAGATGTATTAATTTCGGATATAAAAAATTTAAATGATGCTACAAAAAATGATATTACTTTTTTTCACTCTGCAAAATATAAAGAATTAGCACAATCAACCAAAGCTTTCGCATGCATAACCAAAGAATCTCTAATTAAATTTTTACCTACCAAATGTAGAAAAATATGTGTAGAAAATGTTCTTTTATTAACTGCTCAATTGACAGAACAATTTTATCCTGATTCAATAACTGATAATAATTATTTTAATCTTAAACCTATAAAAGAAAATTTTAATGATATTACTTCTGGACAAAATACTTTTGTTGGTCCTAATGTTAAAATTGGTAATGATACAAGTATTGGCCATAACACGATAATTGAACAAAATGTTTTAATAGGAAATAATTGCCACATAGCATCAAATGTTGTTCTTCGAAATACAATTTTAGAAGATAATGTTCATGTTTTAGATTTTGCTATAATTGGAAAAAAAGGTTTTGGTTTTATTCCTTCACAATCAAAGAATTATAGATATCCTCATATTGGATATGTTCATGTAAAAAAAAATAGTGAAATTGGTTCAGGCTCTACTATAGATAGAGGATCTTTATCTGTAACAATCATTGGTGAAAATACCTATTTGGACAATCAAGTTCATGTAGCTCATAATGTAAAAATAGGAAATAATTGCATAATTGCAGGTCAAGTAGGCATTGCAGGAAGTGCAACTTTAGGAAATAATGTTGTAATAGGTGGGCAAGCAGGCATATCTGGACATTTAAAAATAGGTAATAATGTTCAGATTGGTGGTGGTAGTGGGGTAATTAAAAATATACCTGACAATACTAAAGTAATGGGTTATCCAGCTAAAGAAATTAAAAATTTTTTAAAAGAAAATAAAAATAATGACTGACTCAATTAGTAAAAAAGAAATTGAAAATTTATTACCACATAGAGATCCAATGTTATTAATTGATGAACTCATAAATATAAAAAAATTACAATCAGCTACAGCTATAGTTAATGTAAAAAAAGAAAGTTTTTATGTACAAGGACATTTTCCAGGGCAACCTGTTATGCCAGGTGTGCTAATTGTAGAAGCATTTGGTCAGGCTGCTGCAGCACTAACCGCTCATGGTTTAGAAAAATCTGTATACGAAAATAAACTGGTTTTTCTTATGAGTGTGGAAAAAGCGAGATTTCGTAATCCTGTAACACCAGACTGTAAATTGGAACTTAATATAGAAGCAATAAGATCACACGGAAAAGTTTGGAAGTACAAAGGTGTGGCATTTGTAGAAGGAAAAAAAATGGCTGATGCTCAATGGTCGGCTACAATAGTTGATAAGAAATAATTAGCAATATTTCTTGATAAGTAAATAACTTCAATTTTGATAAAAAATAATATTAATGATTGATAAAAATTCAATAATTCACCAGGATGCAAAAATTTCTGATTCAGCAGAAATTGGACCTTACGTAGTTATTGGTCCTAAAGTAGAGATTGGTAATAAGGTTAAAGTTTATTCACATGTTAGTATTTCTGGAAATACTAAAATTGGAGATGGAACTTTAATTTTTCCTTTTGCAAGTATAGGTAACCCACCACAAGATCTTAAGTATGATGGAGAAGAAACAAAACTTGAAATAGGAAAAAACAATAAAATAAGAGAATATGTAACAATTAACCCAGGAACTTTAAATGGAGGAGGTTTAACAAAGATAGGTGACAATTGCCTATTTATGATTTCTTCTCACATAGCACATGACTGTAATGTTGGCAATAATGTAATAATAGCTAACAATGTCCCTTTAGGTGGTCATGTTACAATAGAAGATAATGTTGTTATAGGTGGTAACTCAGCAGTTCAACAATTTACAAGAATTGGAAAATTAGCAATGATTGGAGGCATGACTGGAGTTTTGCATGATGTAATTCCTTACGGTTTGTCAATTGGAAATAGAAATTATTTACAGGGATTGAATTTAATTGGATTACGTAGAGCTAATTTTGAAAATAAGGATATTCTTGGCCTAACTGAGGCTTACAAAGAAATTTTTGCTTCAAAAAATCTTACAGACAATTTAAGTAAATTAAATGGAGAATTTAAACAAAATCAATTAGTAAAAGATGTTATTGAGTTTATAACAAAAGGTAAAAAAAGATCTATTTGTACACCTTTTTCAAAGGAGTAAAATGATTGGCCTAATATTTGGAGAAACTAATTTTCCAACAGAAATTCTTAAAAAAATAAAGAAAAAAAAAATTGAATATTTAATTATAGATTTATCAAAATCAAAAAAATTTAAAAAAGATAATAATTCACACGATGTTTCAATTGGACAATTTGGAAAAATTATAAATATTCTTAAAAAAAATAAGTGTAAAAAAGTTATATTTGCAGGAAAAGTGGATAAACCTAATTTTAGTAAGATTAAATTAGATTTAAAAGGTATTTACTACATGCCAAGAATTATTAAAGTTTCTAAACTGGGTGATGCAGCTATTCTTAAAGAAATTATTAAAATCTTAAAACAGGAAAAAATTAAAACTATAAATTCTGTTGCTTATAATCCTGAACTATCATTAAAGAATGGAAATTATTCGAAAGTAAAGCCTAATAGAGATGATAAAAAAGATATTATTAAAGGAATTAAAACTTTAAGAAGATTAAAAAAGTACAATTACAGTCAAGCAGTTGTAGTAAGGAAAAACAAAGTCTTAGCTATTGAAGGAAAAAAAGGAACAGAATACATGCTTAAAAAGTGTATAAGATTAAGCTTTGAAAACAAGGGTGTTTTAGTGAAATTTCCAAAAATAAAACAAGATTTAAGAATTGATTTACCCACAATAGGTTTAAAAACCCTTGTTCAATGCAAACGAGCTGGACTTAAAGGTGTAGTATTAAAAAGTAAATGTAATGTTTTTTTAGAGCAAAAGAAAACCATTGATTTTGTTAATAAAAACAAAATGTTTATTTATGTAAAATGAAAAAAATATTCATATTAACAGGCGAACCATCAGGAGATAAATTAGCTTCTAAAGTAATACGGCGGTTTAAAATTTTAAATCCTAATGTGGAGTATTTATCTGTAGGAGGTGAGCATTTAAAAGCTTTAGGAATACAATCTTTATATGATTTAAAAGAAGTGACTTATCTTGGTTTTACTAAAGTTTTGTTAAATATTTTTAATATAAAAAAAAAAATTAATTACACTGCTAATAAAATAATAGAATATAAACCTGATATTTTATTTAGTGTTGATAGCCCTGATTTTACTTTAAGAGTTGCTGAAAAGGTAAAAAAAATAAATCCTAATATAAAAACAATTCATTTTGTTGCGCCGCAGGTCTGGATTTGGAGAGAATATAGAGTTAGAAAACTAAAATTTTTTTTAGATCACTTACTACTGCTTTTTCCATTTGAAAAAAAATATTTTGACAAAGAAAATATTAAAACAACATTTACAGGCCATCCATTGTTAGAAAATAATATAAATAGTAGAATCGATATAAGTCAAATTATAAAAAATCATAAAAAAATTATTTCTATTTTTCCAGGAAGTAGAAAATCTGAAATTGATATTTTACTACCGATCTTGACAGATTTTATAAAATTAATGAATAAAAAATATGATGATTTTTTTTATGTTTTTCATTCTACTTCTGATTTTAATAAATCCATCCAAGATAAATTAATTAAAGAAGGTTTTAAAAATTGTGGATCGATATCAAATGAAAAAATAAAATCGGAAGTACTTAAGTCATCATCCTTTGCAGTTACGAAATCTGGAACTATTTCATTAGAAATTTGTAATGCAAAGGTTCCCTCTATCATTATTTATAAAATGGGTTTTCTAAACTTTTTGATTGTTAAAATTTTAGTAAAAGTAAAATATGCAAATATAATTAATATTGCTGCAGATGAGGAGATTATACCTGAACTACTTCAATCCAACTGTAATTCTAAAAATATATTTACCTTTGTAGATAATTTTTTTAATGATACTAGATCTATGCAAAATCAAGTTGATAAATCTCAAAAAATCTTGAAAAATTTTAAAACCAATCAATCATCTGATATTGCTGCTTCAGTATTAACTGATAACCTTTAATCTTTGGATTACATCATTTTTATCTAAAGATAAAATTATATCATATATACCTGGCCCAAATTTAGATCCAACTAGAGCAATTCTTAAAGGTTGTCCTACTCCTTTAAAGTTTGTTTTGTTGTTTGCAATTAAACTATTTATTATTTTTTCTAGATTTTCTTTATTTATAATTGTTAGTTTTTCATATTCTTTTAAGAATTCATTTAAAATTTTTTTTGATAAATCATCTAAAAGTTTTTTATCATCTGAGGAAATTTGAATTTTATCTTTTATTAAATATTGTGAGTTGTTGAATATATCTTCAAGTGTTTTGGCCTTATTTTTAAGAAAACTTAGAGATTTTTTAATTTTATTTGAATTATTATTAATTTTCTCTTTATAATTTTCACAATAATTTGTGAAATGATCAAAAAGTTCATTTTCATTCATGTTTTTAATATAATGCTCATTCATTGACAAAATTCTATTCATATCTAATTTTGATGGTGATTTGCCTATCCCTTCCAAACTAAAGTGTTTTATGCTTTCTTCTAAAGTAAAAATTTCTTTATCTTTAAATGACCAACCTAATCTTAATAGATAATTTCTTAGCGCATCTGGCATAATACCAATTTTTGAATAGTCATCTAGAGTTGATGCTTTGTCTCTTTTAGATAGTTTTTTTCCTTCTGACGTGTGAATTAACGGAATATGAGCAAATGACGGAATGTTCCATTTCATTGCTAAATATATTTGCATTTGTTTAAATGTATTAATTTTATGGTCATCACCTCTAATTATATGAGTTACTTTCATTTGATGATCATCAACGGATGCCGACAAATTATATGTTGGAGACCCATCGTTTCTCAAAATAACAAAATCTTCAATAGTATTATTATCAATTTGAACATCACCTTGTACTAAATCTTTCAATACAGTAAATCCATCAATTTTACTTTTAAATCTTAAAACTGGTTTTATATCACTTGGAGCATCAGCATCACTTTTATCTCTCCATTTTCTATCATAAATATAAGGAATCTTTTTTTGCTTAGCTCTTTTTTTTTGTTCTTCTATCTCTTCATTTGAACAATAGCACTTATAAGCATTTCCATTTTTTAATAGTTCATTTGCAACATCCACATGACTCTTTATTTTAGTAGATTGTATATATTCGCTGCCATCGTGTTGAATACCTATCCACTTTAAGGATTTAATAATCTGGTCTTTGTATTCATCTTTAGATCTTTCTTTATCAGTATCTTCAATTCTTAAATGAAATAAACCTTTTTGATTTTTTGAATATAACCAATTAAACAAAGCTGTACGTATTCCCCCAATATGCAAAGGTCCAGTTGGTGAGGGAGCAAATCTTGTTGCTACTTTTGACATTTAATAGATTTAGACTATTTTTTTAAAAGTTTCTATATAAAGATACAAGTACGCCTTGAACTTTTACGCGATCAGGTCCAAAAATCTTAGTTTCATAATTTTTGTTAGCACTTTCTAGAGCAACTGTTTTTCCTTTTCTTCTAATTCTTTTTAGCATAGCTTCATGATCATCTATCAATGCAACAACAATCTTACCATTTTCTGCAGTCTCTGTTTTTTTTACTATAACTGTATCACCCTCATTTATTCCAGCTTCTATCATTGAGTCGCCTTGAACTTTTAGACCAAAATATTCACCATCTTTTTCAATATTTGAAGGCAATGGTATTCTAGAAACTTCATTTTGAATAGCTTCTACAGGAGTTCCAGCGGCAATTTTTCCTAAAACAGGCACTTCTGGATTTTCATTATCGGAGGTAGTTTCGTCTAAACCACCTTTAATCACACTAGGAGAAAAACTGTTATAAATATCATTAGCTGATGCAGTTTCTGGCAATTTTACAACTTCTAAAGCTCTTGCTTTATGTGGAAGCCTTCTAATAAAACCTCTTTCTTCTAAAGCGCTAATTAATCTATGTATTCCAGATTTTGATTTTAAATTAAGAGAATGTTTCATTTCTTCATAAGAAGGAGATACACCTGTAGATCTTAACTTCTTGTTTATGAACATTAATAAGTTTTT
>CACDEK010000031.1 GCA_902551735.1 uncultured Pelagibacteraceae bacterium
ACTTTATTCTCAGATAAATTTAACAAATCTTTTAATATTATTTTTACCTCAGATAAATTTGCAGTTTTATTATAAACTCTAGAATATGAAACTATTCTATTTAGAGCGCCTATTAATTCTCTAATATTTGTTTTAATTTCTGTACTTAAAAAGTTTTGCACATCACTTGATATTTTAAATTGACCTGAATAAAAAACTTTTAGTTCTTCTGCTTTTGTCTTTATAATTTTATTTCTAAGTTCATAATCTGGGTATTGAATATCAACAACTAATCCACCAGAAAATCTTGACTTAATTCTATCTTGTATTCTTAACAGTTTATTTGGTGGCCTATCTGCAGATACAATTATTTGTGACCCTTTATCTAATAAGGCATTAAAAGTATGAAAAAATTCTTCCTGCATTGCTTCTTTACCATTCATAAATTGAATATCATCAATAAGTAAAATATCTGTGTTTCTAAAATATTCCTTAAATTTTACCATTTCATTTAATTTTATAGATCTTACAAATTGATACATAAAACGTTCTGCAGGTATAAGCATCACTCTGTTTTTATTTTTTAAACTAAGACCTATAGCATTTAATAAATGCGTTTTACCCATTCCGACTCCTCCATAGATATAAAGAGGATTAGAATGAGAAATATCCATTGATACTTTTTTTGAAGCTTCGTAAGCGAGCTTATTACTTAATCCTAAAACAAAATTATCAAAAGTTTTGTTAGGGTCTATTCTATTATATTGCAAATAGGAATCTTTTATAAAAGATATATTTTCATTATCAATATTTGATGAAATTTGTTTTTGAGAAATATCTTTATTATCTAATTCTATATCTCTAACTATAAATTCTATTCTGTTAATATTTTTCTTAAATGATTTAACTATTTTTAATATTTGATCTAAATATCTTGATGTTATCCAATCTCTAATAAATCTTGTTGAAACTGAAATTAAAATATAGTCATTAAACTCATTTACAAATTCAATCTTTCTTATCCAACTTTCATAAATATCTTTTCCAAATTGATTTTTCATTTCTGTTTGAATGTTGGGCCAAAAAATTTTTTTTGAAGCAAAATTATCGGTTTCTTTATTTAAAATATTATTTTTCATTAGGATTAGAAAAAAACCAATTAAAACTAAAAAAAACTTTATGCAATAAATATTTTCTTATAGTGAAAAAAAAATAAAATCTGTGAGGGAAAAAAAATAAACTTTAGAAGTGAATCAATTAAATCTAAAATTGAATTTTAAAATAAAAAAAAAATTTAGAAACTTAATTAAAAAAAAAAATTTTTTTTTAAAAAAAAAACTATATCTTGTTTCTAAAAACAAAATTATTATATATTTGGTATAAATAGTTAAAGTTGTAAAATTATTTTTTTTAACAACTTAAGGTATAAAAGAATTAAAACAACTGTGGGTGGATTATTTAAAAAAAATTTTATTTTAATGCATTAATCTTTCTAGTGACTCTAGATATGTTCCTTGAAGCATTTTTTTTTTTGATAACTCCAGTTTTGGCAACTTTCATCAACTCAGAATTTAATTTTGGTAAAAATGCTAAAGCTTCTTTTTTTTTTTTCAAAATAAGCAATGAATTCATTTTTTTTAATGCATTTTTATAACGACTTTTTCTAGTTTTATTAACTACAGACTGTCTTGAAATTCTTCTAATTCTTTTAATTGCTGACTTTGTGTTTGCCATAGGGCCAGTTATATAGCTTCAAGATAAAGGCTGGTCAATAAAATAATTATTTATTTTTGACATCTATTACAAAAAAAAGTTGACCTATTTGAAATAATTATTTTTATTACCTTTCCGTCACAATATTTTTTTAAGCAATTTGAGTTTTCTCTTTGATAAACTTTAAACTCCTTTTGATAACTACCACTTAAGCCTTTAGTGTTTTTAAAATCTCTTATACTAGATCCACCCTTCTTTATAGCTCTATTCAGTACAATTTTCGAAAAATATATAATTTTTTTAATCTCAAACTTGGTTAAATTTTTACCTTTTTTTAAAGGATTTATTTGTGAATAATATAAAATTTCACTTGAATAAATATTTCCAATACCTGAAACAAATTTTTGATCTAAAAGAAAATTTTTAATATTTTTTTCTTTATTTTTTAAATAGTTAATCACATAACTTTCTTTAAATTCCTGACTTAAAGGTTCCGGTCCAATATTTTTAAAAAATTCTACTAACTTTCTTTCATTTTTAAAAACTTTTATAAATCCAAATCTTCTAGGATCATTATAGATAAATTTAAAATTTTTAAAAATAATTAAAATATGGTTATGCTTTGTAGGTAAATTTAAAGGACCATAAAAACTAGTATTGGTATTACTAATTTTTTTCTTTTTACTAACTAAATGAATTGATCCTGACATTCCTAAATGAATTATAAAAAAAGTTTTATTATTTAAATGAAATACCAAATACTTTGATTTTCTTGAAATTTTATTGACTTTTTTATTTTTTAAAAAAAAATTAAAATTTTTAGGAACTTTAAATCTTAATTTCCTACTTTTAACTAATACATCACTAATTTTTTGAAATTTTATCTTCTTATCTAGCGACTGTTTTACAACTTCAACTTCTGGTAATTCTGGCATTTCCTACTATATTATTACATATAAATATTTTATTTGTCATGAATCAAAATCTTCAAAAAAAGAAAGGTTTAGTCCAAAACGTATTTAACAAAGTTTATAACGATTACGATCTAATGAATGATATTTTGTCTCTAGGAATTCATAGATTGTGGAAAAAAGATATGATTAATTGGTTGTCACCTTTTCCAAAAAAAAAATTAATTGATATGGCTTGTGGGACAGGTGACATAGGGAAAATTTTTTTAGAAAGTACTAATTACGAAGGAAAAGTTTTGTTTGTTGATTCTAACTCAAAAATGTTAAAAAAAGGAATTCAGAGATTTAAAAAACACAAAAATATTTCTTGGAAAAAAGGAATAGCTGAAAAAATTCCAGCTCCGAATAATTATTTTGATTATTATTGTATAAGTTTTGGTTTAAGAAATTCAAAAAATTTAAATCAATCTATAAAAGAAGCTTATAGAGTTTTAAAGCCTGGAGGTAGGTTTTTATGTTTGGAATTTTCTAAAGTGCAAAATACACATTTTAACAGCTTATATAAAAAATATAGTAAAATAATTCCACATGTTGGAAAAATAATTGTTGGAGAAAAAGAGCCCTATGATTACCTAATAAAAAGTATTGAAAATTTTATTAATCAAGATGAATTAATTGAATTAATGCAAAAAAATTTTTTTCAAAAATGTGAATATAGAAATTTAAGTGGAGGTGTGGCAGCTATACACTCTGGGTGGAAAATATAATGATAAAAAAAATTACAACTTTGCTTAAAATTGCTAGAAAAATTTCCCAATCAGATATTATAAATATAATTTCAAAATTCCAAGAAATCCCAAAAATTGTTAAATTTTTTTCTTACATATTATCTTTTTCTTTTTCTAAAACAAAAAATTTAGAAAATCAAAATATAAATGAAGGTGAAAAGTTATGTAATTCTATTCAGGAAATGGGGACAACATTTATAAAGCTTGGTCAATTTTTATCTACTAGACCTGATATAATTGGAGATGAAATTTCAAAAAAATTAGAGAATCTCCAAGATAAACTTCCACCATTTTCAACAGAAGAAGCAAAAAAAATTGTAAAAAAGGAACTTGGAGAAAGTAATTATAATTTATTGTTAAATATCAGTGAACCAGTTGCTGCTGCATCGATAGCGCAAGTACATAAAGCTCAAGTAAATGATGATGGAACTATAAAAGATATTGCAATAAAAATATTAAGACCTGATATAAAAAAAATTTTTAATGAAGAAATTGATGCTTTAATGCTTTTAGCTTTTTTAATTGAAGGAACGGTAAAAAAAACAAAAAGATTAAAACTTGTAGAAGTAGTTTTTTTACTTAAAGAAATAACAAATTTAGAATTAGATTTAAGGTTTGAAGCTTCAGCTGCAAACGAATTTTTAGAAAATACAAAAAATGATGTTGGTTTTAATGTTCCTAAAATATTTTGGAATTACACAAGTGAAAATGTTTTAACCTTAGAATGGATTGAAGGAATTTCTATTAGAGAAAAAGAAAAATTAGATCAAAAAAATATAGATACAAAAATACTAGCTACAAATGTAATCCAACATTTTTTAAGACATGCTATAAGAGATGGTTTTTTTCATGCAGATATGCACCAAGGTAATTTATTTGTAAACGAAAATGGAGATATTGTGCCAATTGATTTTGGTATTATGGGAAGATTAGATAAATTAAATCAAAGGTATTTAGCAGAAATTTTATTTGGATTTGTTCAAAGAGATTATAAAAAAGTTGCTGAAGTACATTTAATAGCTGGACTTGTACCAAAAAATGTTTCTGTAGATGAGTTTGCACAAGCATTAAGATCGATAGGAGAACCAATATTTGGTCAGTCGGTAAAAGATATATCTGGGGGCAATTTGTTAAAACAATTATTTGAAATTACTGAAAAATATAATATGCAAACACAGCCACAATTATTGCTGCTACAAAAAACTATGGTGGTTGTAGAAGGAGTTGCTAGAAAATTAAATCCAGAAACAAATATATGGGAAACTTCTAGACCTGTTTTAGAAAATTGGCTTAAAGATACTAAAGATCCATTGAATTCTTTAACTGAAACACTAAAAAGTACAACAGAAGCTATAAAAAGATTACCAGAACTTCCTCAAATAATGGATAAGGCAAACCAAGCACTTACATATTTAGCAAGTGGCCAAATACCACAAAGTTCAAAATCTTATTTAGCTTTAAAAGAAAAAAAATCAGAAATGATAACGTTAAGAAATCAGACTGCAATTGGCTTATTATTACTTGTAATTATAACACTATTAGTATTTTAATTCTATTTTATGAATAATTTTGAAAACAAAAAAATATTACTAATTATTTGTGGTGGAATTTCTGCTTACAAAAGCCTTGAGATTATAAGATTATTAAAAAAAAGAGGGGCAAGTGTAAAAACCATTCTTACAAAAAGTGCGAAAGAATTTGTTACTCCTTTATCAGTAACATCACTGTCGCAAGAAAAAGTTTATGATGATTTATTTAGTCATGAGAATGAAGCAGAAATGGATCATATATCTTTATCAAGATGGAGCGATCTAATTCTGGTTGCTCCAACAACAGCAAATACAATTTCTAAATTAAGTACTGGTTCGTCTGATGATTTAGCATCAACAGTAATTTTGGCATCTAATAAAGAGATTTTTTTGGCTCCTGCGATGAATGTAAGAATGTGGGAACATCCTTCTACTAAAGATAATTTAAATAAATTAAAAAATTTTAAATATAATATTATTGGACCAGATATTGGCGATATGGCATGTGGCGAATATGGTGAAGGAAAAATGACTGAACCAGTAGAAATCATTAACCACATTAATAATTATTTAAAAAATTTAAAAAATAATGAAAATTTAAAGGCCCTTGTAACAGCTGGGCCTACTCATGAATATATTGATCCTGTGAGATTTATTTCTAACAAATCAAGCGGAAAGCAGGGATACGAATTAGCAAAATCTTTGAAAAAAAATGGATTTGAGACTACTTTAATTTCAGGACCTACAAATTTAAAACCTATACCTGGTGTAAAACAAATTAATATAAATTCTGCAGATGAAATGTTTAATGCGACATTAGAAAATCTTCCCGTAGATGTAGCTATTTTATCAGCTGCAGTTTCAGATTATAGAATAAAAAATATAGAAAAAAATAAGATAAAAAAAAAAGAAAATATGAATTTAAATCTTGAAAAAAATATAGATATTTTAAATCATATATCCAAACATAATTCACTTAGACCTAAGTTAGTTATAGGTTTTGCTGCCGAAACAAATGATATATCAAAAAACTCAAAAAAAAAATTATTAGAAAAAAACTGCGACTGGATAATAGCTAACGATGTTTCGGATAATTCTATTGGATTTAATTCAGATTTTAATGAAGTTTCTATTTTTTATAAAAACATGATGAATGAGAAAATTCCAAAAATGAAAAAGTCACTTTTGGCAGAAGAAATAGTAAAAAGAGTTATATCACAATTAAATTAATTTAATGGTTAAAGTTTTAGTTAAAAAGCTTAATCCTAAAGTTCAGTTACCAAAGTATAAAACAAAAGGTTCTTCTGGTATGGATTTAATGGCCTTTGTAGAAAATCCTATAAAAATTTTACCAAAAACTTCTGCTTTAATTCCAACTGGAATATCAGTAGCAATACCTGATGATCTTGAAATACAGATAAGACCACGTTCAGGTCTTGCAGCAAAATCAAACATAAGTGTCTTAAATACCCCAGGTACTATTGATAGTGATTACAGAGGAGAAATAAAAATAATATTATTTAATCATGGTAATCAAGAATTTATTGTAAAAAAAAATGATAGAGTAGCTCAAATGATTCTTACGCCTGTTTTAAAAGTAGATTTTGAAGAAGTAGACAATCTACCAGATACTCTAAGAGGTTCAGGGGGATTTGGATCTACTGGAAAATGAAAAATAACTTAAATAAAAAACTACTGGAAAGATATTCTCGTCAAATTGTACTTAAAGATGTTGGTATTAAAGGACAAAAAAATATAACTGACTCTAAAGTACTTATTGTTGGGGCTGGAGGACTAGGTTGTCCAATTGCAGACTATTTAAGTAGAGCGGGTGTAGGAACTATTGGTATAGCTGATTTTGATAAAATTAGTCTCTCAAATATTCAAAGACAATCTTTGTATGATTCAAAAGATATTGGAAAATTCAAAGTCGATGCCTTAAAAAAAAAAATTAAATTAATAAATCCTTATATAAAAGTAAAATCATTTAAAAAAAAAATAACAAACAAAAATTTTAATAATATTGTAAAAAGTTTTGATATAATTGTTGATGGATCAGATAATTTTAAAACCAAATTCGTACTTAATAAATATTCTGTAAAATATAAAAAAATATTAGTAGTTGGAGCTATTAGTAAGTTTGACGGTCATGTTTTTTCATTTAACTTTAAAAATAAAAAAATGCCTTGTTTAAAATGCTTTTATCAATCTGAACCATCTGATGAAATATTAAACTGTGAAGCGGAAGGTATTATGGGCCCAGTAGCTGGCACAATAGGAAATATACAGGCAAGTGAAGTTCTTAAAAAAATTTTGGGAATCGGCAATAGTCTTAATAAATGTATTTTAATTATAAATTTACTTACTCTCACTTTTAGAAAAGTATCTTTTAGTAAAAAAAAAAATTGTCTATGCAAAAATTAGTTATTCTAATAATATTTTTTACTGCCTCTTTTTCAAACGTATTTGCACAAGAAGAAGAATATTTCCTTATGTTAAAAAATAACGAAGTTAATGTAAGGTATGGACCTGGTTTTGACTATCCTATAAAATTTATTTATAAAAAAAAATATTTACCAATCAAAATTATAGATAAAAAAGAGAATTTTAGAAGAATTATAGATCTAAAAAATAATAGTGGGTGGATCCATACTTCCCAATTAAGAAAAAATAAGTCTTTTATTTTACTTGAAAATCAATTGTTATTTACTAAACCAACTAAATATTCAAAACCAATATTAAAAATCTCAAAAGGTAGGCTATTAATTGCAAAAAAATGTAGGAAAAAATGGTGCAAAGTTAAAACTGATGATTACCTGGGATGGATTTTAAAAGAAAATTTGTGGGGTAAAATCAACTAAATTTTTATTTTAAGTCGAAACGATCTAAATTCATAACTTTTGTCCATGCTGACACAAAATCGTTAACAAATTTACTCTTAGAGTCTTCACTCGCATAAACTTCGGCAATAGCTCTTAATTGAGAATTTGAACCAAATATAAGATCAACTCGACTTCCAGTCCATTTAACTTTATTAGTTTTACGATCTCTACCTTCAAATAAAGTCTCTTCTTTATTTACTTCTTTCCAAGTTGTACTCATGTCCAATAAATTAATAAAAAAATCATTTGAAAGAGTTTCGTTTTTTTTTGTAAAAACACCATGTTTTGAATTATCAAAGTTTGCATTTAAAACACGCATTCCACCAACTAAAACTGTCATCTCTGGCGCAGTAAGTTTCATTAATTGAGCTTTATCAATTAACATTTCTTCAGCAGATATAGTTGATTTATGAGAAGATCCGTTTGTTTTTTTTGCAACATAGTTTCTAAATCCATCTGCTTTTGGCTCAAGCAATCCAAAAGAAAATGTATCGGTTTGATCTTGTAATGCATCTCCTCTTCCTGGAGTAAATGGAACTTTTATATTATGACCTGCTTTTTTAGCTGCTTTTTCTATAGCAGCACATCCACCTAAAACTATTAGATCTGCTAATGAAACTAATTTTTTTTTCGTATCAAAGCTTTTTTTGATTTGATTTAAAGTTTTAAGCACTTTTAATAATTGAGAAGGATTATTAACTTCCCAATCTTTTTGTGGTTCCAATCTTATTCTAGCACCATTAGCTCCACCTCTTTTATCAGAACCCCTAAAAGTTGACGCTGAAGCCCAAGCTGTTAAAACTAATTGTGATATAGTTAAATTAGATTTTAAAATTTTTGTTTTAAGAGCAGCAATTTCTTTATTTTTAATTTTATATTTAGGTTTTGTGATTGGATCTTGCCAAATTAATTCTTCTTTGGGAACGTCAGGACCTAAATAACAAGCTCTTGGACCCATGTCACGATGAGTAAGTTTAAACCAAGCTCTTGCAAAAGCATCTGCAAATTCTTTTGGATTATTAT
>CACDEK010000032.1 GCA_902551735.1 uncultured Pelagibacteraceae bacterium
ATAAATTCCATAAATCATCTGAAATTAAAAAAAATCTTGCTGAAAATAAAATTTCGCAAATGAAAGAAAGTGCGCTTAAAGAAATTAAAGATATTTCTATTAGATTAACCATGGAATCTGTAAAAAAAATAATTTCAACCTCTATTGATAAGACTAAACTAGACAATCTATTCCAAAAAAATTTGGAAGATTCAAAAATTGCGATAAAAAAAATCAAAACAAAAGTCTAAAAAACATTAAACTTACATTTTTTTGAAAAAAAATATAAATTAAGTAAATGAAATCTATTGTAATTGGAGCTGGCATCGGTGGAATAGCTGCAGCACTTAGGCTTAAGGCAAAAAATCATGATGTTACTATTATAGAAAAACAAAATGACTTGGGTGGTAGAGCAAGAGTTTTCAAAAAAAATGGTTTTATTTTTGATGGTGGTCCAACTGTAATCACAGCACCATATCTTATTTATGAATTATTTGATCTTTTCAAAAAAAAACCTGAAGATTATATAAAAATTAAACCTCTTAATATTTGGTATCAGTTTATTTTTGAAGATAAGACAAAATTTAATTATTCAGGAGATGAAACTGAAATGAAAAAACAAATCGAAAAAATTAGTAAAGAGGATTTGGATGGATATAAAAAATTAGTAAATTTTACTAAAAAAATTTTCGACAAAGGTTTTACAGAACTTGCAGATGTTCCTTTTGATAAACCGTTTGTAATGATGAAGCAATTACCGGCACTACTCAAACTCAAAAGCTACAAGTCTGTATACTCGTTAGTTTCCTCTTATATTAAAAATGAAAAATTAAGAAGAATGTTAAGTATGCACCCTCTTTTAGTTGGTGGTAATCCTTTTACCACAACCTCAATTTATGGATTAATTTTATATTTAGAAAAAAAATGGGGAATACATTATTCAATGGGTGGAACTGGAAATATTATTAGTGGTTTCGAAAAATTAATGAATGAAGTTGGTATTGAAATAATTAAAGGACATGAGGTAAATAAAATTATTTTAAATGGAAATAAAATCACAGGTGTCCAATTAGATAATAAAACTATTATAAATACTAATAATATTATTTGTAATGCTGATCCGCCTGCAGTTTATGAAAAATTATTAAATGAAAATACAAATAATTCATTTTTTTTTAAATGGAAAAAAAATAGAATGGATTATTCGATGGGATTATTTGTTTATTATTTTGGATCTAAAAAAATTTATAATTATGTAGAACATCATACAATTAAGTTTGGCAACAAATATAAAGAACATCTAGATGATATATTTGATAATAAAAAATTAAATAATGATATAAGTTATTATCTTCACAGACCATCTGCTACAGATAAATCTATGGCTCCCGAAGGGCATGACTGCTTCTATGTTTTGGTGCCAGTTCCTAACAATCAGTCTAAAATTGATTGGTCGACAGAGGGTGATAAAATGAAAAATTTAGTTATTGATAAAATGGAAAAAGATTTAATGCCGAATCTGAGAGAGAATATTGTTGAAGATTTTTATTTAACCCCAGATTATTTTGAAAAAAACTTAAATACTAAATATGGATCGGGTTTTTCAATACAACCTAAATTTTCACAATCTGCATACTTTAGATTCCACAATAAATCAGAAATATATGATGGACTTTATTTTGTAGGAGCTGGTACACACCCGGGCGCAGGTGTACCAGGAGTTCTTTCTTCAGCTAAAGTATTGGATAAAATAATTTAATGACAAATAAAAATTATCTGTCTCTATTTGCTAAATCATTTAATTGGGCTGGTTTTTTTTTACCAAAAAATGTTTACCATGATTGCTCTAAATTATACGCTTTTTGCCGAGTGCTAGATGACTTGGTAGATAAAAAAAATGACGTAGAATTAAAAATAGAAAGATTTAATGAAATTAAAAATATTTTTGAAAAAACTTATGAGCTAGATAATAAATATAGTAAAGCGTTAGCTCAAAATGAGCACGTAATGATTATAAATGATATGATTATCCTTGCAGATAAAAACAATATTAAACGAATTATTTTAGATGATTTAATCGAGGGCGTTGGCTCAGATTTAAATCAAAAAGTTTATCTTAGATCAATAAAAGATTTATTGGTTTATTCATATAAAGTTGCTGGAACAGTTGGTTTAATGATGGCCAAAATATTAAAAGTAAAAGATACCAGGTCCTTAAAGGGAGCTATAGATTTAGGCATTGCAATGCAACTTACAAATATAGCAAGAGATGTTATTGAAGATCAAAAAATGAATAGACAATATATTAAACCAGATTTTGAAAATATTGAAGCAACATTGAAACTAGCAGACATGTTTTATGAAAGTTCATTTAGTTCAATAAAGAAAATTCCATTTAAATATAGGTTTGCAATAATTGTGGCCAGAAGAGTTTACAGGCAAATCGGAAGAAAGATTATACAAAAAAAAAATATGCAGAATTATGAAAAATCTGGAAAAATTTATGTTAATAATTTTGAAAAAATATATCAAACAATTCTATCTTTATTTGATTTAATAATGCTTTTTTTAAAAAATGTAGAATCTCATCAAAGAATTAAAGAACATGAAATTATAAGAGAAGAAGTAAATTTAGATGAAAGAATTTGATTATATCATTTTAGGTGGTGGTTGCGCTGGTTTATCGTTAGCTTATGAGCTAGAAATAAATAAAAAATTAAAAGATAAAACTTTAGCTATAGTTGAAACTAGAAATGAATATAAAAGAGATAAAACATGGTCATTTTGGAAAGTCTCTAATCATAATTTTGACGACTGTGTTATAAAAAGTTGGAACAATTTTTCTATCAATTCTGAATTAGGATCTTATGAAGTTGTAAATAATGAGTATCCTTACCAAACTATAGATAGTGGTTTATTTTACATAAAAGTTTTAAATCAATTAAAACAAAATAAAAATATTCAATTTTTTAAAAATACTGATCAATTAAACTTAAATAATTCATTTATATTTAATAGCATTCCATCAAAAGGAAACTATCAATCAAACCTTTGGCAACATTTTAAAGGTGTTGAAATTGAAACTTCTAAAGATATTTTTGATGATGGAATTTTTAACTTAATGGATTTTGATTGTGATCAAAGAGATAATGTTCACTTTTTTTATACTTTACCCTTCACAAAAAATAAGGCTTTAATTGAAACAACTTGGTTATCAAAATTAGATGATAAATTGTTAAATGATTATGATATCCAGTTAGAAAAATATATCAAAGAAACTCTTAAAATAAAAAATTATAAAATTAATTATCAAGAAGAGGGGGCTATACCTTTGTTCTATCCATTAAATAAATCAGAGAAAAATAAAATTAATATTGGATCAGCTGGAGGCATGACCAGATTAAGTACTGGATATACTTTTCTTAATATCCAGAATCATAGCCAATATATAACTAATAATATTGAAAAAATTCAGAGAACAAAAGCTTACCATATTGGAAAAAAATATGAGTTTCTTGATAATATATTTTTAAATGTTTTGAAAAATAATCCAGATAAAATGCCAAAAATATTTTTAAATATGTTTAAAGCATCTTCCAAAACAGTTATAAAATTTTTATCCAATAAGAGTAATTTAATTGAAGATTTTTTAATAATTTCAAAAATGCCAAAATTTCTTTTTTTAAAAGCTATATTTAAAATATATGACTAAGTATATTCAAAAAATAAATCTTATACATTCAACAATTTTTTTTTTCTTTGCCACTTTTATTTCTATATTGATTGATCAAAATCAAAAATTAACTATATCACCTTTTATTTGCTTCTTTCTTATAATTATAGTTGGAATTTCACATGGATCTTTAGATCATTTAAAAGGGGAGAAAATTTTAAATATTTTTGACATAAATAAAAAATCTTTATTTTATTTAGCTTATGTTTTAATCAGTTTATTCATAATTTTTGTTTGGTTAATATTTCCAATATTAATGCTAGTATTATTTTTGATTATTGCATCATATCATTTTGGTAAAGAAGACTCGGACTTTCTCGTAAACCAAAAAAACTATTTAAATGAGTTTTTTTATTTTTTAAAAGGACTTTTAATAATTGTTGCTCCTTTAATATTCCATTTTGATGAAACAGTTAATATTTTTAAATTGTTATTGGTAGAAAATGAAAAATTTTATGTTTTTTTAGGTTTTATTGAAAGCAGCAAAATATTATTTATTATTTTTTTAATAAGCTTGATTGGTTATTTTTATTTTTTTATAAAAAATTTTAAATTAGCAAATTTTTCTTTGTATTTAGATTTTTTTTCTATATTAATTTTAAACTATTTTTTAAACCCACTAATTGCTTTTACGATTTATTTTTGTTTGCTTCACTCATGTAGACACACTATTTCCTTGGCTGTAGAACTAAACTCTAATAACTTAAAAAAGGGATTATTAGAATTTATAAAAAAAGCATTACCTCTAACAATAATTACTGCAATTTTATTTATTTTAAGCCTTTTTATTCTTTCTAACTACTACGTTTTAGATGATGCAATATTAAAAGTTATATTTATTGGTTTGGCGTCTTTAACCTTTCCACATATATTGCTTGAATATTTAATTGAAAAAAATGAGTAAGAATAATAAAGAATTAAAAATTTTATTAGCTGCACCAAGAGGATTTTGCGCAGGTGTCGATAGAGCAATTGAAATTGTAAAAAAAAGTATTAAAAAATATGGTGCACCTGTTTATGTAAGGCATGAGATAGTTCATAATAAACATGTAGTAGATAGTCTAAAAAAAATTGGCGCAATATTTGTTGATGAACTTAATGAAATTCAAGATAAAACAAGGCCAGTTATATTTTCTGCTCATGGAGTACCTAAGTCAGTTCCAAAAAAAGCAGAAGAATATAAAATGGAATATATTGATGCTACTTGTCCTTTAGTTTCAAAAGTTCATAAAGAAGCTGAAAATCTTTATAAAAATAATTACCATATTTTATTAATTGGTCATCAAAATCATCCTGAAGTAATAGGTACAATGGGACAGCTCCCAAAGGAAGCTATCAACTTAATTGAAACTGTTGATGATGCTAATAAATTTAAAAAAATAAATAACAAAAAAATAGCTTATGTCACTCAAACAACGCTGTCTGTAGATGATACTAAAAATATAGTTGGTAAATTAAAATCTAAATTTCCAGAAATAAAGGAACCTGTTAAAGAAGATATATGCTATGCAACAACAAATCGCCAAGCTGCTGTAAAAAAAATAGCAAAAGAATGTGAAATGTTTTTTGTAATAGGAAGTAGAAATTCATCTAACTCCCTAAGATTAGTAGAAGTTGCAAAAAACTCTGGATGTCCAAATTCAAGACTAATTCATTCTGAAAGTGATGTACCTTTCGGTGAAATTGAAAAATACAAGACTATAGGAATATCATCAGGAGCATCTGCACCTGAAATATTGGTTGATAATTTTATAAATAATTTAAAAAAACAATTTACGATAGCAATAGAAGAAGTAGAAATAGTTAAAGAAAATATAACATTTAAAATTCCAGGAAAATTAAACTAGATGGCAATATATACAAAAATTTCGTCAAAGGATATTCAATTAATTGAAAAAAATTATAATTTAGGAAAAATAATTCATTTTAAAGGTATTAAAAAAGGAATTGAAAATACTAATTATCTTTTAAAAACAAAAAATAAAAAATTCATACTTACACTTTTTGAAAAAAGAGTTGAGAAAAAAGATTTACCTTTCTTTATGAATTTAATGGACAAGTTAAGTAAATATAAAATTAATTGTCCAAAACCTCAAAAAAATAAAAAGGGAAGTTTTTTGATAAAAATTAAAAATAAAACTGCCTCTATTGTTTCCTTTGTTGAAGGAAAAGATAAGTTAAAACTAAACCCAAAAAACTGTTATGAAATTGGTAAAAATATAGCTAAATTTCATAGAGCATCAAAAAAAATAAAACTTTATAGAAAAAATTCTTTATCTTTAAAAGATTGGCCAAAATTAATAAATAAAATTGGAAATAAATCTAAAATTATAAATCCTAATTTAAATAGTTTAATGAAAAATAGTTTCCTACAAATAAAAAATAAATGGCCAAAAAATTTACCTTATGGAATTATTCATGCTGATTTGTTTATTGATAATATTTTTTTTAAGAAAAATAAATTTCATGGATATATAGACTTTTATTTTGCCTGTAACGATTTTTTAATGTACGAAATTTCTATTTGTATCAATGCATTATGTTTTGATAAAAAAAATAATAAATTTGTATTTAATAAGAAAAAATCAACAAATCTTATTAGAGGTTACTCAAAAATAAGAAAGTTCTCTGATAAAGAAAAAAAATCTTTAAATGTCTTGTGTAAAGGTGCAGCTCTTAGATATTTGTTAACAAGAACCTATGATTACTTAAATACTCCAAAAAGTGCTGTTATTAAAATAAAGAACCCAAGAGAATATATTCAAAAACTTAAAGTGCACAATCAATTTAACAACTTTAAAAATTATTATAATTAAATGATCAAGATTTATACTGATGGTTCTTGTTTAGAAAATCCAGGAAATGGTGGCTGGGCAGCAATAATTATTGATGATGAAAAAAAAACTCAGATTAAAGGAAGCAAAAAAAATACTACAAACAATCAAATGGAGTTGCTTGCTCCTATTGAAGCACTAAAGAAAATTCCCAAAGATAGTAAAGTTCAAATTTTTACAGACTCTAAATATGTAAAATCAGGAATAACTGAGTGGATCCATAATTGGAAAAAAAATGGATGGAAAACTGCAGACAAACAACCAGTTAAAAATAAAGAACTTTGGGAAGAGTTAGATCTTTTAGCTAATAAATTTGAAATAAGTTGGAATTGGGTAAAAGCACATTCAACAGATGAATTAAATAATGAAGTCGATTTGATTGCTAGAGAAGCTGCAAATTTATAATCAGGGCACCTGGCAACAGAACGCCCCTTAAATAATTTATTATCTTTCTCTATCAACGATAATTATTTTTAAAAAGACTATGTACCTACTATGTACTGACTATGTACCATACCTTCAAAACTCAAAATTTACTTTTTTTAAAATATTCTTTTATGTCTTTTTGAAACAATAGATAAATACAAGAAATCTGTAATAAAGTATTTAAAATTAAAATAGATCTTACTGTCAATTCATTAAATCCTATTTCTGGTATAGGTCCATAAGGAGCAGCAAAACTTACATTTATTGCGTGGATTAAATCTAACAAACCAATCACATTCCAAGACAGCAAAAGACCCCATAGTATAGTGCTTGGTTTTTTTATAATGTGGTAAACTAAAAATAAAGCAGTTATCCCAATAAAAAAGTCGCCCACAAAAGGAACTATCCATTCGGATGGTGCCGAACGCTCATTTTCAGTAAAGATCCAAAACAAAAACAAACCTGACCCAACTGCTCTGAATGACATCCATCCAGTTACAAAAATAATCCAATTTAATTTCACTTGAGAATTACATATCAGAAAAAAACCTCAATTACAAAGTCATCACAAAGAAATCCTAGATTAACTATGTACCCTACTATGTACCTTTCAAAAAAGTCATATATTATGTTATGTATTGATTTGGGTCGGACAACAGAACGCCCCCGCCCTAAATAAATTAAAAATTTGTTATTTTTTTTTCTCTGGTTTCTGCTTCAATTTAATTTTTCAAACTATCCAAAATATCATCCTTATATAAATAGTTATTGATTTCTTATTAAAGGGTATGCTTTAGGGTTTAAATACTTTAAATTTGTCAACATTATTAAGACTAAAGTCACCAACCCAACACTTAATCCTAAATTAAATAATACTTTAAGGTCAAATTGCCAAATTAGTTCAAAGATATGTTCTATCACATAATAAGAGCCGATCACTGCAAATAAAACAGCAATTAATATCACTGAGAAAAAAATAAGAATAAATTCAATTATAGATGAAAGAACAATTTCTTTTTTAGAAAAACCTAAAATTTTAAAAACCAAGTTTTGAAATTCCTTAACTTTACCTTGCAAAATAATTGCACTCGAGATT
>CACDEK010000033.1 GCA_902551735.1 uncultured Pelagibacteraceae bacterium
ACGGCTGTCCCAAGATTTTATCAAAATCTTTACAATAAAATTAATCTTAATTTAAAAAAACAAACTGGAATTAAAGCTAAGTTAATTAAGGAAACAATTAGATTAGGAAAGAAAAAATTGCTTAATGAAAAAATGACCTTTTTTGAGAAATTCTTAAATTTTTTAACCGATGTATTGGTTAGAAAAAAAATAAAAAAACAATTTGGTGGTAATTTAAAAGCCTTTGTTTCGGGAGGTGGTGCTCTAGATAAAGAAATAGGTGAATTTTTAAATGCTATAGGGCTGCCTACTTTACAAGGTTACGGTTTGACCGAAACCTCTCCAGTAGTGAGTTGTAATCCTATACATAAAATAAGAGTCGAAACAGTTGGACCTCCCTTTAAAGGAAATAAAGTTAAAATAGCCGAAGATGGAGAAATATTAGTTAAAGGAGAAAATGTAATGCTTGGATATTGGAACAAAAAAGAAGAAACAGCTAAAGTTATAAAAGATGGATGGCTACATACAGGTGATATAGGTGAAATTAATTCTGAAGATGGATATTTAAAAATTACAGACAGAAAAAAAGATATTATTGTAAGTGCTGGTGGAGACAATATTTCGCCAGCAAAAATAGAAAATATGATTACCAATGCACATGAAATTGATCAATGCATGGTATATGGTGATAAAAAAAATTTTTTAGTTGCTTTAATTGTTCCTAATAAAGATTTTATAAACAATAAGGAAAAAATAAACTTTGTAATAGAAAATTTAAATAAAAAATTAACTTTAGTTGAAAAAATAAAAAAAATTCAATTAATAGATGAAAATTTTTCAATAGAAAATGGTTTGTTAACTCCAACTATGAAAGTAAAAAGAAAAAAAGTAACTGAAAAATATAAAAAAGAATTAGAAAATCTTTATTAAAAATTAAATTATTAAAATAATTTTACTATTCAATTAAACAAGTAAAACAAAGCATTTTTGACTAAAATAAAATTATAATTAAAAATATTTAAATTAATTTACAAAATGAAAAAATTAAATATTTGACATAACTAATTAAAAAAAATAAAAATTAACTATTAACGAATCATTTGATTCGAAATAAAAAAGGGAGCTAAAAATGGCTAAAAGAAGAAAAAAAGCTAAGAAAAAAGCTAAGAAGAAAGCTAAAAAAAGAAGAAGAAGATAAAAAGTTTTCTTTTCTAAAAAACGCTTCTCATATTTTTGTGGGAAGCGTTTTTTTTTATTCTATATTTTCTGAAGATACTGGCTCAATGACTTCTTCTTTTTTTTTTAATTCAGATTTAGGTATTTGATTTTCTAAGTTTCTTTTAAGAGCTTTATCAAGTTTTTTTTGAGCATCCTCAGGAGTTAGGTTCATTACAATTTTAAATTCGAATAAAATTCTTTCATATGCTTTTTCAAAAAGTTGTCTTTCACTATAAGATTGATCAATCATTAAATCGTCACCTTTATTTAAATCTCTAACAACTTCAGCTAAATCATATATTTTACCAGAAGTAATTTTTTGCTCATATTCTTGTGCTCTTCTACTCCACATTGACCTTTTAATTTTTGGTTTGCTTTTTAAAATAGAAATACACTTATTAAGTTGATTTATTGTTGAAAGAGGTCTTAGATGATGTTGTTTATTAATTGGTAATAATCCTATAGCTTTATCTTTTTCAAATTTAACATCATAACATTGTACTTCTATTTCACCTATATTTTTTGTACTTATTGACAAGATTTGGCCAACCCCATGTTTTGGGTACACTACATAATCTTTTATTTTAAATTCTTTTTTGACTATTTCTTGTTTTTTAATTTTTTTAATTTCAGGTTTTATTTCATTACTTTTTTGAATTCTTAATGATTCTTCTTTTTTTTTTTCTATCTTAACTTTATTTCCGATTGTTTTTTTTAATTTTACTTTTTTATCTTTTATTTTAGTTATCTTTTTTTTTATTTTCTTTAACTTTTTTTTTACTTTTTTTTGTGATTTTTTTTTAAAGGTTTTCTTTAAAATATTTTTCAAATTTATTTTCTTCATTTTCAAATTCTTTCCAGTCACTTGGTGCTTCTTTTTTACTACTTATATTTGGCCAAATTTCCGAGTATTTTGTGTTGATCTCAAGCCACTTCTGACTTTCATCAACAGTATCGGGCGTAATTGCATTTACCGGGCATTCTGGTTCACAAACGCCACAATCTATACACTCATCAGGTTTAATTACAAGCATATTTTTTCCTTCATAAAAACAATCAACTGGGCAAACATCTACGCAGTCAGTTAATTTACACTTAATACATTTATCGTTTACTATATAGGTCACTTTTCTAAACTATTTTTTATTTTTTCTTTAATATCCCCAACCATTTTATTATCTAAATATAATAATCCAGACAATCTCCTCATTAAATTAGATTCATACATATCGGATGTTTTGTCTGAATAAATTATTTTCCACAAAGACTCAATTATTTTTTTTTTAAATTCTTCATTGGCATTTTTAATTTCCTTAGTAAAATCTAGTATTTGATTTGAATTTTGTTCATTTTTTTCTGCTTCAGCAATCATTTCAGGTAATTTTTTAGGGTCTGCTCCAAGTTCTAAAACTGTTTTTTCTATTATATTTTTCTCTTTTTTAGAATAGTTTTCATCTATTTTCGCAGCATGAATAAGAAGTGATGCAGTTTTAGAAATAATGTCTATATCATTTTTGTTAATATTTTTTTTTTTAAATAAATCTAACATTATTTGATGCTTAATTGTTTCAAAACATTAAAAGGGTTATTTTTTATTGATTTTTTATTTTCATTTTTAAAGTTTTTATTTTTTGTACGCATATATTTAAAATATATTTTATTTTCTTTTTTAAAAGATTTATAACTCATTTTATCTATTAATTTTATAAAGTTGTCTTTACTACATCCTAATAGGTTTAACATTTCAGGCACCAACATAATTTCATTATTTTTTTCTTTATTGGAATTAATTATTTGAATAAACAATCTTTCTAAAATGTCAACTCTTACAAAGTATCTATCAAATTTTTCAAAGCCACAAATTAACATGAAATTTTTGTTGAGTTTTTTATCGGATTCCATAAAATTTAGTCCAAACTTTGGAGGTTTAAAATCAAAATATTTTTGGTGATAATTTTTCCACAATAATAATCTTAAATGTACTGCTTCAGGTTTTAAAAGCTTATGTAAATAAATATGGTATCTTCCAAATTTAACCCCAATGTTTCTTAATATCTTTCTATCCTCTTGATCTAATTTATTTAAATAATCAATTACATTTTCTCTTTTTACAACACCATTATTTTCATAAAGCTGGTAGGAAAGTGCTCTAATGTTCGATTTGCTTTCTTTAGAATTTTTTAAATCTATTAAGCTTTTTAAAATAAAATTTATTTTTTTGTTTATCCAATTTTCTAAAAAAAATTCTAGTTTTTTTTTCTCTAAAGTTTCTATCATATCGTCTACAATAAGACTAAACTCAGGTTTCAAATAGTCTTTACCAGGTAATAGCTTTGCAATTGGAAATTCTTGCCAATAAATTTTGAAATCTTCTTTAAGCTCTATTTTCTCACTACTGATAATATTAGATATTCTATTCTGAAATTCTGGACTTATAGTTTGTCTTGCTGCTTTTTTTAATGACTTAATATCAGTATCAAGAGTTCCTGTTTTTAAATCAAGTTCTAATTTAAGACCTTTAAGCTCTCCTATAAATTGATTATCTATAACAACTTTTTTACTGTCTATAATTTTTGTATCAAAAATAGCATCTTGTTTTAGACCTCTAGCTAAGACACTTGCTCTTTTATCTATAAAGCTTTTAGTAAGTTCTTCGTGCAATCTGTCTGATAATTTATCTTCTAAAAGTTTAGTTCTTTCAATCCAATAATCTTGGTTTTCAACCCAATTAATTTTATTCGAAACATATGACCATGTTCTTACATTTGCAATTCGATTTGAAATTGAGTCCACATTTCCATCCATTTTATCTAAATGCGATAACATTTCTTTCATATATCTATTTTCAATTTTTCCTTTTGAACTTCTAAGAAATTCAAATATTTTAATAACTATTTCTAAGTGATGACCGTATGTTTTTTTTACAAAATCTGGGATTTGGCAACATTCCCAAAGTAATCTTAATTCTTTAGGGTTATTTGTTATTTTATATTTATTTGGATCTTTAAAAAAATACTTTAGTACTTTTTCATCTTCACACTCGTGTATTCTTTTAAGCCAATCTTTATCGGGTTTTTCATCTAGAGATTTAATTAAGTTTTCTTTGTTATTAAAATTTAAGTTTGAATTTCTCCAGTATATAGTTCTAATATCTTCAAATTTGTGTGTTTCTAACTTCTCTACTTCTTCGGAATTTATTTCAGTGCATTCACCAGTTATTCCAAAAGATCCATCATTCAAATATCTACCTGCTCTACCAGCTATTTGTCCTATTTCAGATAAATGTAGCTTCCTTAATTTTTTACCATCAAATTTTTTTAAATTTGAAAAAAAAACATTTTGTAAATCCATATTTATTCCCATACCAATTGCATCAGTAGCTACTAAATAGTCTACATCTCCCGATTGGTACAATTCTACTTGTGCGTTTCTTGTTTTGGGACTTAAAGAACCCATAACTATAGAGGCTCCTCCTTTTTGTCTTCGTATTAATTCTGCAATTGCATAAACTTCTTCTGTAGAAAATGCTATAATTGCACTTTTTCTTTCTATTCTTGAAATTTTTTTATGACCAGTAAAAGTCAATTTTGATAATCTTTCTTTGTTTACAAATTGTAAATCAGCATCAAGTTTAGAAATTAAATTTTTCATTGTATGTGAACCCATAAACATTGTTAATTTTTCTCCTCGAAGATAAAGTAATCGATCAGTGAATATATGTCCTCTTTCATGATCAGAACACATTTGAATTTCATCAATGCCAACAAATTCTAAATTTTTTTCTATCGGCATAGATTCAACAGTACAAAGATAGTATTTTGCATTAGATGGAATTATTTTTTCTTCGCCAGTTATAAGAGCAACTTTATTAGGATTAATTTTTTTTATAACTTTGTCATATACTTCTCTAGCCAACAATCTAAGGGGAAAGCCAATCATACCTGATTGGAAAGACAACATAGTTTCTATAGCAAGGTATGTTTTGCCAGTATTAGTTGGTCCCAAAACTGCATTAATTTTATTTTTATTCATTTCAAAATTTAGTGTAGTTAAATTTTATGCTACTATATATTGTTACTTCAAAAGAACAAAAATAGACTAAAATATGACCGAATCACTGAAAAAAAAGTTCTCATTTGGTAATTTTATTAAAATGAGATTAACACAAAACTAATTATTTCAATATATAATTTATTTATTATGAATAAAAAATTATGGGAGGCTTCTCTTATAAAAAAAAAACATTCTAATCTTTATAAATATGAAAAATTTTTATTAAAGAAATATAAAATTAAAATTACACAAAATTATCGAAAAATTTTAAATTGGACAATAAAAAACCCCGGGATGTTTTGGAGTTCGATTTGGGATTTTGCAAAAGTAAAAGGAACTAAAAATGAAAAAACTTATATATCAAAAACATTATTTAAAAGTAAATTTTTAATTAATTCGAAATTAAATTTTGCTGAGAATTTATTATCAAAAAATGATAAATCAAAAGCTATTACTTTTATTAGTGAAAATGGTTATAGAGAAGTTAGATCTTGGAGAAATTTAAATATAAATGTAAGTAAGATAGTAAATTTTTTAAATAAAAATAAAATAAAAAAAAATGATAGAGTTGCAGCTTACTTGCCTAATTTAATTCAAACAGTTGAAGCTTTTTTAGCCACCACATCAGCAGGTGCAATTTGGTCGTCTTGTTCCCCAGATTTTGGTGTAGACGGAGTAATTGAAAGATTTGCTCAAATAAAACCAAAATTATTGATTATAGCTGACCGGTATTATTATAATGGTAAAGAAATTAATATTATTGATAGACTTCCAGTTATTTTAAAAAAAATAAAATCCATAAAAAAAGTAGTAGTAGTTAGTTATCCAGGAAAAAGTTATTTAAAATTTCAAAAAAAACACAATGTAAAAATTATTTTTTGGAAAGAAATTTTAAAGATTAAAAAAGTAAAATTGGAGTTTAAAAAATTTAATTTTGAGCATAGTCTTGCTATTCTTTATTCTAGTGGAACAACTGGTAAACCAAAATGTATATGTCATAGAACGGGTGGAGTTTTGTTACAACATTTAAAAGAACACCAGTTACATTGTGACATAAAGGAAAATGATAATGTTTTTTATTTTACAACATGTGGTTGGATGATGTGGAATTGGCTAGTTAGTTCTCTTGCTTCTAAAGCATCAATTGTACTTTTTGAAGGGTTTCCTATGTATAAGAGAAATGATTTATTAATTAAATTAGTGAACAAAGAAAAAATTACTTTATTTGGAGTTAGTGCTAAATATATTGATTCTTTAAAAAAATTAAACGTTTCAGCTTTAGGTAAGTATAAATTAAATCAACTTAATACAATTTGTTCAACTGGTTCACCTTTATCTAAAGATGGGTTTGAATATGTTTATGCAAAAATTAAAAAAAATGTTCACCTTGCATCTATTTCTGGTGGAACTGATATTGTTTCATGTTTTGTACTTGGTAATATATACACTCCTGTAATATCTGGCGAGATTCAAAATAATGGTTTGGGAATGGATGTTGATGTATTTAATGATAAAGGAAAGTCTACTAAAAAAGTTAAAGGAGAACTAGTGTGTAAAAATTCTTTTCCTTCAATGCCAATTAAATTTTGGAATGATAAAAATAATATTAAACTAAAAAATGCATACTTTAATAAATTTAAAGGAGTATGGCATCACGGTGATTATGCAGAAATAAAAGCCAGTGGAGGCTATATTATTTATGGCAGGTCAGATGCAACTCTTAATCCAGGAGGTGTAAGATTAGGTACAGCAGAAATATATTCTGTTGTAGATAAGTTTAAAGAGGTAAAAGAGTCAATTGTCATTGGTCAGTCTTGGGATAATGATATTAGAATAGTTCTGTTTGTGGTCCTTGATAAAAAGTATTTTTTAAACAATGAACTAATTTATAAAATAAAAAAAGAAATTAGATATAAAGCGTCACCTAGACATGTTCCTGCAAAAGTGATTAGTGTTAGTGATATTCCAAGAAC
>CACDEK010000034.1 GCA_902551735.1 uncultured Pelagibacteraceae bacterium
AATTTCACAAGGTGAAGTATTGCAACTTCAACATAAGGGTGAAGTTGATATGTTAGAAGCAACCTATTTAAAAATCATATCTGCTAAAACAGCATCCTTGTTTTCAGCTGCGACTAAGGTTGGTTCAATTATAGCAAATAAAGAAAATAAGATAAAAGAAGCGTTAGAATTTTATGGAAAAAACCTTGGTTTAACTTTTCAAATAGCTGACGATACTCTGGATTATAATTCAGAATTAAAATTTTTTGGAAAAAAAATTGGAAATGATTTTTATGAGGGCAAAATAACTTTACCTATTATTTTACTTTATCAAAAAGCAAAACCTGAAGAAAAATTAGAAATTAAAAAAATTTTTGAAAAGAAAGATAGATCAGAAAGTGAATTTAATAAAATTTTACAGATGATTAGAAAATACAATATTATTTTTGAATGTTATAAAAAAGCAGAATATTTTATAAACCTTGCATCTAATTCATTAAGTATTTTTAATGAAACTAAAGAAAAAAATATACTTAAAAATTTAACTTCTTTTAGTTTAGAAAGAACTTTTTAAGGACTAAGTAAAGTTTTTCCCCAGTTACCATTGTTAAGCTTCGTATATTTTAATCTTTGATGAATTCTGTTTTCTTTTCCCAACCAAAATTCAAATTCTTTAGGATTTAAATTCCAACCAGACCAATATTCAGGTCTTGGTACATTGTCTTCATCGGGATATTTTTTTTTATATTTTTCTATTAAATTGTACAATTCATCTCTACTTTTTAAAATTGTAGATTGTTTAGATGCCCATGCACCAATTCTACTTCCATAATCTCTAGTTTTATAATAATCGTCAGCTACTTTATCAGAAACTTTTGATATCTCTCCTGTGATTCTAATTTGTCTTAATAAACTTTTCCAATGAAAACACATTGATGCATTAGGGTTAACTTTTATATCTTTGCTTTTTTTGCTATCAATGTTTGTGTAAAAAACAAATCCACTTTGATTGTAGTCTTTCAATAAAACCATTCTAACCGATGGAATTCCTTTTTCATCGGCTGTAGATAAAGCAAGTGCATTAGGATCGTTTATCTCTGTATTTTTGGCTTTATTAAACCATTCTTTAAATAAATCTATAGGATTTTCTAAATTCCCAAAGCAAATATCCAAACCAAGTGAGTTTTTTTGATTCATAATTTCAACAAAATAATTTATATAATATATTTAATGTCATTTAATACTTTTGGAAAGATATTTCGTTTCACAACTTGGGGCGAATCTCATGGCCCAGCTATAGGCTGTGTTGTAGATGGATGCCCTCCAAATATAAACATTAAAGAAAAAGATATTCAAATTGAACTAAATAAAAGAAAACCAGGTCAATCAAAATTTACAACTCAAAGAAAAGAGGATGATAAAGTAGAGATTTTATCAGGTGTCTTTCAGGGCAAAACTACGGGCACTCCTATTTCAATGATTATTTACAATAAAGATGCAAAATCTAGAGATTATGAAACAATTAAAAATAAATTTAGACCTGGCCATGCAGATTTTACTTATTTCAAAAAATACAAAATTAGAGATTATAGAGGTGGTGGAAGACAATCGGCAAGAGAAACTGCTGCAAGAGTAGCAGCAGGAGCTATAGCCAAAAAAATACTAGAAAAAAAAATTGGAAAAAAATATAAAGTTATTGGAGCAGTTACACAAATTGGTATACTTGGGTGCAATGTTGAAAAATGGAATGATAAGTTTATTTCTAAAAATCCATTTTTCTGTCCCGATAAATCAATCTTAAAACTTTGGGAGAAATATTTATTAGGTATTAGAAAAGCTGGATCTTCATGTGGGGCAATAATTGAAGTAAGAGCAAAAGGTGTCCCTGTTGGATTAGGAGCGCCAATATATTCAAAATTGGACATGGATTTAGCAGCAGCAATGATGAGTATTAATGCAGTTAAAGGTGTTAATATTGGTTCCGGTATGAATTCAGCTCAATTAACTGGTGAGCAAAATTCTGATGAAATCTTACAAAGAGGAAAAAAAATAAATTTTAAATCAAATAATGCAGGGGGTATTCTTGGAGGAATATCTTCTGGTCAAGATATAACTGTTTCATTTGCTGTTAAACCAACTTCTTCTATTCTTATTTCTCGAAAAACTATTGATAAGTTTGGAAAAAATACATCTATATCTGTTAAAGGTAGACACGACCCATGTGTCGGAATTAGAGCGGTTCCAATTGGCGAAGCAATGATGCATTGCGTAATCTTAGATCACTATTTAATGAATAGTGCTCAATGTAACAGCTAATTAATTTTTTTAATTACAACTTTTGAATTTAAAGTATCTAAAATTTTTATTTCAATGTTATTTGCATCTAATCCAGCATATTTATACATCAGATCAGGTTTATCTTGATCAATAAATCGATCTGGTAGTATCATTGATCTGTACTTTAAATTGCTATCTAATAAATTTTTGTCTGTAAGAAATTGCGCTACATGAGATCCAAAACCCCCTGCGGAACCTTCTTCTATTGTAATTACTGCCTCATGATCGGTTGCAATTTGCCATATTAAATTTTCATCAAGAGGTTTAGAAAATCTTGCATCAATTATTGTTATGTTAATTCCTTTTTTTAGTAAGTTTTCTTTTGCAACCAGACATTCATTTAATCTAGCTCCAAAGTTTAATAAAGCGACCTTTTTTCCTTCATTAATTATACGTCCTTTTCCAATCTCTATCTTTTCATCAATTGTGGGTAAATTTACTCCTACACCATTTCCTCTTGGGTATCTAAATGCTGATGGTCGATCATTTATATCTACTGATGTATTAATCATTCTTACTAATTCTGCTTCATCGCTTGCTGCCATTACAATAAAATTTGGTAAAGTAGATAAATATGTAATATCAAATGAACCTGCGTGTGTTGGTCCATCAGCCCCTACTAGTCCCGCTCTATCAATTGCAAATCTCACTGGCAAACTTTGAATTGCAACATCATGAACAACTTGATCATATGCTCTTTGTAAAAAAGTTGAATAAATCGCGGCATATGGTTTATATCCTTCAGTAGCTAGTCCTGCAGCAAAAGTTACCGCATGTTGTTCAGCAATACCTGTGTCAAACATTCTCGATGGGAATTTTTCAGCGAATATATCCATCCCTGTACCAGATGGCATAGCTGCAGTTATACCTACAATTTTACTATCTTTCGCTGCATGTTTGACTAATGTGTTTGCAAAAACTTTTGTATAAGCAGGAATATTTGATTTTGATTTTTCTTGTACACCTGTATTTACATTAAATTTTGTAACACCATGATATTTATCTTCTGATTTCTCTGCAAATTTATAACCCTTTCCTTTTTCAGTTTTTAAATGGATCATTATTGGGCCGTCATGATTTATTTCTTTTGCATTTTTTAATACAGAAATTAAAGCATCCATATCATGTCCATCAATAGGTCCGATATAATAAAAACCCATTGAGTTAAATAAAGTGCCTCCAGCAACTGCTGATCTTAAAAAATCTTCTGCTTTGCCAGCTTTTTTGCTAAATCTCTTTGAAAAAGAAGATATGATTAATTTTATTGTATCTCTCAAACTAAAATATATTTTCGTTGACAAAATTTTTGCGAGATATGATCTCATGGCTCCAACTGGTTTTGATATTGACATATCGTTATCATTTAAAATTACAATCATCTTAGTTTTGCTTGCACCAGCATTATTCATTGCTTCATAAGCCATACCTGCACTCATTGCACCATCACCTATTACTGCGATCACATTGTCAGTTTTGTTTGAAAGTTTGTTTGCAATAGCTATTCCTAAAGCAGAAGATATGGATGTGGAACTGTGGGCTGCGCCAAATGGATCATATTCACTTTCTGACCTTTTGGTAAAACCTGATAAACCTTTTCCTTTTCTTAATGTTCTAATTCTATCTTTTCTACCTGTTAATATTTTATGAGGATATGTTTGATGACCAACATCCCAAATCAATTTATCGTTAGGAGTATTAAATATATAATGTAAGGCAACTGTTAATTCTACAACTCCTAATCCTGCTCCCAAGTGTCCTCCTGTTTCGGAAACTGCATCAATCATTTCATTTCTAACTTCATCAGCTAGTATTTTTAACTCTGACTGAGAAATTTTTTTAACATCAACAGGAAAATTAATATTATCTAAGTATTTATATTTTTTATTCACTTGCTTCTCTCTAAAATGTAATTAATTGTATCTTTTAAATTTTTAGATTTATTCCCAAAAAAATTTAATCTTTTAAATATACTTAATTTAATTTTATTTCCATATTTAATTGTATTTTTATGTCCCAATATTCTAATTAAAGTGGCTTTTCCTTTTTTTAAATCTTTTCTTGTTTTTTTGCCTACTTTTTTAGTATTTCCTTTAAAATCAATAAGGTCATCAGCTATTTGAAACAATAATCCTATGTCTAGTCCAATTTTTTCAAATTTTTTTAAATAAATATTTTTTTTAACTATAATTAAGGGTGCCATACAACAAAAACTAAAAAGCTTTCCAGTTTTTTTAAATTGCATTTCAATAATTTTTTTTAGTGGAATTTTTTTTTTCTCAAAACTTAAATCTGAAAATTGACCACCGGCTATTCCCGCATGTCCAGAACACTGAGATATTGATTTAATCAATTTAACTTTTAAATGATCATTAATTTTAAAATTATTTTCGCTTAATATTTCAAACGCTAAAGTAAGCAAAGAATTCCCAGCCAATATTGCTGTGGACTCACCAAATTTTTTATGTGTTGATAACTTTCCTCTTCTTAGGTTATCATTATCCATACAAGGAAGATCGTCATGTATTAAAGAATAAGCATGAATACATTCAACTGCAGCTCCTATCCTAATAAGATATTTGTACTTAACATTGAAAATTTTACCAACATCGACAAGTAATTTTGATCTAATTTTTTTTCCACCCGGAAATAGACTGTACTTGATAGGATTAATTAAATCTGTTTTTTTTTGTTCTTTTAAAAATTTAATTAAAAACAAATTTGTATCTTTTGCTACTTTATTTAGTTTTTTTTGCATTTTTTTTTTTCAATATATTTAAGATTTTATCTTGTGTATTTTGAGAAATTTTTTTTGAATTTTTAATAAATTTTTTTTCTATTAAATTATTTAATTTAATTAGTTTTTGATATTCATTTATTGAACTTTCAAGATTTTTTTCATTTTCAAGTCTGCTTGTAATATTATTAGCTAATTCTTTAAGCTCATTTAAAGATTTCAATTTAATATCCTCTGGCAAATTTTTATCTTTCATATAATAGTTGGTATTATTACATGAAAATCAATCTTTCAAATATTAAAAAAACTAAATTTTATTTAGATAAAAATGAATGTGTTGGAATTCCTACAGAAACTGTATATGGGCTAGCAGCAAATGCTTATTCACGAAATGCAACCTCTAAAATATTTAAGTTAAAAAAAAGACCAAAAAAAAATCCTCTTATAGTTCATTATTGCGATTTAAAAACTTTGAAAAAAGATTGTGAAATAAATAATAATTTTATAAGATTATATAAAAAATTTTGCCCTGGTCCGATAACTTTTGTTTTAAAAATTAAAAATAATAGTAAAATTTCTAACAATGTCACAAACAAAAAAAAATCTTTAGCAATTAGATTTCCAAGACATCCAAGCACAAGACATCTTCTTAAGTTACTAAAATATCCTCTAGCAGCTCCTAGTGCAAATATTTCAACTAAAATTAGTCCTGTATCTAAAGAAGATGTAATAGATGAATTTGGAAAAAAAATAAAATTTGTACTTAATGGGGGTAGATCTAATGTAGGTTTAGAATCTACGATAATTAGTTTAATTGGTAGACCAAAAATACTTAGACTAGGTGGTGTAGAAATAAGCAAAATAAATAAAGTTCTTAAAACTAAACTTAAATTTAATAATAAAAAAAAAAAAATTATTTCACCTGGACAAGGAAGAATTCATTATTCTCCTGGAATTCCAATTAGACTAAACGTTGAAAAATCAAAAATAGATGAGGCATTTATACTAATTAAAAAAAGAAAAAACTCTGATAAAAACTTTTATTATTTAAGTAAAAATAAAAACCTTAAGGAAGCTGCAAAAAATTTATACAAAACTTTGAGAATGATAAAAAGAAAAAAATTCAAAAGTATAGCTGTTGAAAAAATACCAAATATAGGTTTTGGTGAAGCAATTAATGATCGACTAATTAGGGCATCAAAGTTTTAATGGAAAATTTAGTAGAAGTTAAAAATCTAAAAAAAAATTATGGTTTAAAAGAAGCTGTAAAAGGTATCTCATTTAGTATAAAAAAAAATGAAATATTAGGACTGCTTGGACCTAATGGTTGTGGAAAAACTACAACAATAGGAATGATGCTTGGTTTGCTCAAACCATCTAATGGAGAAATAATAATAGATGGAAAAAAAATTGAAGAAAATAGAATAGAAACTCTTCAAAAAATAAATTTTATTTCGCCTTACATTGAATTACCAAAAAAACTTACAGTAAAGCAAAATTTAATTGTTTACTGCAAATTATATAATGTTTTAGATATAAAAAATAGAATTGAATATCTTGCTGAAAAATTAAGATTAAAAGATTTATTAAATAGAGTAACAGGCGAGCTTTCCTCAGGACAAAAAAATAGAGCTAGCTTAGCTAAAGCTTTAATTAATAACCCTACTGTTTTACTTTTAGATGAACCAACAGCTTCTCTTGATCCTGAAATTGGAGATTTTGTAAGAAGT
>CACDEK010000035.1 GCA_902551735.1 uncultured Pelagibacteraceae bacterium
AAAATATGAATGTTTTACGTATCTGTTAATATCTTTATATGAATAAATCCTTTTTAAAATTTATAACCGACTTTGGTCCGCTATTAGTTTTTTTCTTTTTTTATTATAATGCTGATAAAAATTTAAAAGTTGCAATTCCTCCTTTTATAGTTGCGACAATTGTATCACTGGCTGTAGTTTGGTTTTTTGAAAAAAAAATTCCTATGGTTCCTCTAATTGGAGGAATATTAATTACAGTTTTTGGATCATTAACAATTTATTTTAATAATCCAATTTTTATTTATATAAAACCAACAATCGTAAATATTTTATTTGGTTTAGCATTATTATTTGGGAAATATTTCACAAATGAACCAATTTTAAAAAAAATTTTAGGTAAATCCATAATGCTTAAAGATGAAGGTTGGAAAATACTTAACAATAGATGGATATTTTTTTTCTTCTCAATAGCCATATTAAATGAATTAGTATGGAGAACTCAATCAGAAGAATTTTGGGTTAATTTTAAAGTATGGGGACTTTTACCTATAACTTTTGCTTTTACTGCTTTGCAAATTCCATTAATCACAAAATACAAAATTGATGAATAAAAATTTAAAACTAGTAATAAATAATAATTTTCAAAAATTAGAAAATAAAAATTTTTTTGAAAAAAAAGAACTTAAAACTATTTTAGATTTGTATGCTAAAATGGTGTCTGAAGGTTCATGGAAAGACTACGGCTTAAATATTTCAAACGGTCAAGTAGGCTTTAGTGTATTTAAAAATTCAGCAGAAAACGCAAAATATAAAATTTGTAAAAATTTTAAACCAACAAATAAAAACTTAAAATATTTAATAATTGACTCTCAAGGAAAAATTTTGAAAAACTCTGAGGATTTAAGCTTACTATTAAAAAATACTAATTGGAAAAAACTATAAAAAATTATCTTCTTTGACCAAAAAGTCTTAACAACATTATAAAAAGGTTTATAAAGTCTAAGTAAAGAGTTAAAGCTCCCATTACAGCTTTTTTACCCATTACTTCGCCCGTATCACTGGCTGCATACATATTTTTAATTTTTTGTGTATCATAAGCTGTAAGTCCGACAAAAATTAAAACTCCTAATATTGAAATTACAAAATACATCATTGAAGATTTAAGAAAAATGTTAACTAAAGATGCAATAATTATACCAATTAAACCCATCATTAAAAAAGAACCTAACTTTGTTAAATCTCTCTTAGTTGTATAGCCATAAATACTCATTGCTCCAAATGTTGCTGAAGTTATAAAAAATACTCTTGCAACACTAACTCCTGTGTAGACTAATAAAATCCAAGATAATGATAATCCCATTAATGCTGCGAATATCCAAAAAACAGTTTGCGCTTTTGCTGCATTCATTTTGTTAATACCAAAGCTCATATAAAAAACTATACCAAGTGGAGCCAACATCACTACCCACTTTAGTCCTGAGAAAAATAATGCATTACCAAAACTTGTGAAGCCTGCTATTGCTCCACTAGAGTCAGTTACCACTGACAACTTAAATGAAATAAGTGCTATAATACCTGTAAGCAAAACTCCTGTTGCCATGTAATTATAAACTTTAAGCATGTAGGCTCTTAAACCCTCATCCATTACAACAGTTGATTGTTGAGCTGATTTTACTTTGTTCAAAATATTTTGCTTATTAAATTCCATAACACTTATATAATAGTCTTTTACTATTAATTCAAGATATCATAAAAAAGTGTGAAAAATATTTAATATTTATATTTAATGAACTATAGAAAATTAGGAAATACTGAACTTCAAGTAAGCACTATCTGTTTGGGAACTATGACTTGGGGTGAGCAAAACACTCAAAATGAAGGTTTTGAACAGATGGATTACGCACTAGATCATGGAATAAATTTTTTCGACACCGCAGAACTTTACGCAGTACCGCCAAAAAAAGAAACTTATGGAAAAACAGAAGAAATAATTGGAAATTGGTTTAAATTAAAAAAAAATAGAAAAAAAGTAATTCTTGCATCAAAAATTTCGGGACCTGGATTAAGCTGGATCAGAGGTGGGGAAAATCAATTTGATAAAAAAAATATTAATCTTGCGGTAGAAGGAAGTCTCAAAAGATTGAACACGGACTATATCGATCTATATCAACTCCATTGGCCAGAAAGATCTACTAATTATTTTGGAAAACTTGGATATGAGCATGAAGATAAAAAAGACTGGAATGATTTTGAAACAATTTTAGATTCTTTAAATGATCTAATTAAAAGTGGAAAAATAAGATATATAGGATTGTCTAATGAAACTGCTTGGGGATTATCAAAGTTTTTGGAGATATCTAGCTCAAAAAATTTACCAAGAATAGTTTCAGTTCAAAATCCATACAATTTATTAAATAGAACTTATGAGGTAGGTATAGCAGAAATTTCTATAAGAGAAAAAAGTGGTTTGCTTGCTTATTCCCCTTTAGCATCAGGTATCTTAACAGGAAAATACAGAAACGGAGCTCTACCAGATGGATCAAGAATGAAATTATTTTCTGATAGATTTCCTAGATACAAAACAGCTAATGCCACTAATGCAGTTGAAGAATATTATAAAATTGCCAAGAATTTCGACATTAATCTTGCTCAGATGTGCCTTAAATTTTGTGAGATGCAAAAATTTATGACATCTGTAATTATAGGTGCGACCACAATGGAGCAGTTGAAAACTGATGTAGAAAGTGTAAACGTAAAAATTAATAATGAAGTTTTAAAAAAAATTAATGATATACATAAACTAATACCAAATCCATGTCCTTAATTAAAAAAATTTTTTATTTTTTTATAATTATAAATTTTATTTATTTTCCAAATAAATTATTAGCTAATGAAGTTAAAAAAATTGGAAAATTTAAAGATTGGGAATCTATAACAATAAAAAACGACTCTGGTTTAGTTTGTTTTGCGCAAACAAAACCAGTTTTACAATCACCCAAAAATGTTTCTAGAGAAGCAAGATTATTTGTTTCTTTTCGACCAAACGAAAAAATTGCTGACGAAATAAGTATTACAGCTGGATACGAATTTAATAATAAAAATTCAATAATAGCAAAATCAGGAAAAGCTAAATATAAATTTGATATTTCACAAGACAGCTTTGCTTGGATGACAGATAATAAAAAAGAAAAGAAAATGATCAGAACAATGAAAAAAGGATCAAGAATTATGATCACTGGTTATAACCAAGAAGGTTCTCAGACTATAGACCATTATTCTTTATTAGGATTTACAAAAGCTTATGGGGCTGCAAAAAAAGGTTGTAGCTAAACTCATAAATGAAATCAAAAAAAAAGATAGTACTTGCCTATTCAGGTGGTTTAGACACATCTATAATTCTAAAGTGGTTACAAGAAAATTATAATGCTGAGGTAATCGCATATACAGCTGATATTGGTCAAAAAATTAATAAAAAAAAAATTATTAACAACGCAAAAAAACTTGGTGTTAAAAAAGTTATAATTGAAAATTTAAAGAATATTTTTGTGAAAGAATATGTTTATCCAATGATTAGAGGGCATGCATTATATGAAGGTGTTTATTTACTTGGAACATCTATCGCAAGACCACTTATTGCTAAAAGACAGATTGCTATTGCAAAAAAAAATAAAGCTTATGCAGTTTCTCATGGTTCAACAGGCAAAGGTAATGATCAGGTAAGATTTGAACTTGGATATCATTATTTTGGACCAAAAATAAAAGTTATTACACCATGGAGATTATGGAAACTTAACTCGAGATCAGATCTAATTAAATATGCAAAAAAACATAAAATCAATATTCCTAAAGATAAAAAAGGAGCTCCACCATTTTCAGTCGATGATAATTTATTTCATACCTCAACAGAAGGCAAAGTATTAGAAGATCCAAAAAAAAAATAAAGTAAATGGATCTATAAAACTTAAGTTATACAAAGGAAATGTTATTATAATTTCAAGAAAAACTAAAAGTTTAGCTTACTCAATGAAAAAAGTATCTTTCGAAGAAAATAAAACTTTTAATAAATCAAATGTTGAAAGATTTATTAATTTCCATAAAAAAAAATTAAAATAAAATCAAATGAAATTTGAAACCACAAGGGCTTCGGCCATTGAACAATTAAATAGATTTATCGAAAAAGGCCTTCTACATTATTCAAAATTAAGAAATTTTGATTTTGGACCAAATAATCGTTCAAATATTTCTTGCTTATCGCCTTATATTTCCCATGGAGTAATTAGTGAATTAGAAGTAATTGGTAAAGCATTAAAGAAGTACTCTTTTGTTAAAAATGAAAAATTTATACTAGAAGTTTTATGGAGAGTTTATTGGAAAGGTTGGCTAGAGTTAAGACCAAGCGTTTGGTTAAATTATTTATATAATTTAAAAAAAAAAAAAGAAAATTTTTATAACAACAAAAAATATTTAAATGCAGTTGAGGGAAAAACAAATATAGAATGTTTTAATTATTGGGTAAATGAACTCAAAGAACATAACTATCTCCATAATCATACGAGAATGTGGTTTGCAAGCATATGGATATTTACTCTTGGTTTGCCCTGGCAATTAGGAGCTGAATTTTTCATGAAATATCTTTTTGATGGAGACGCTGCGTCTAATACATTGGGTTGGAGATGGGTAGCTGGAGTTCAAACAAAAGGTAAAAATTATGTTGCCTCAGAATGGAATATAAAAAAGTTTACCAATGATAGATTCCATAATATCAAGCTCAATGAAAACCCAACCCCAATAGTAGATGAAATAAATTACTCTATCGTTAACAATAGTTTTCTAAATAGAACTATACCTATTAATCAAGATCTATTAGTATTTGAAAACAATTTATCTTTTGAACAATCTGACTTTAATAATCAGTCAT
This sequence comes from uncultured Pelagibacteraceae bacterium, assembly GCA_902551735.1. Classification (GTDB taxonomy): domain Bacteria; phylum Pseudomonadota; class Alphaproteobacteria; order Pelagibacterales; family Pelagibacteraceae; genus Pelagibacter. Next base: position 4,898 of record CACDEK010000035.1, read on the forward strand.
TTAAAAATATTTATTTTGTATTTAATGGAAATAATACTAGACAAATAAAATTAAATGAAAAAGTTCTAAATTTTAAAAAATCTCTTATCGATAATCAAATAAAAAATTTGAAAAATAAATCTTTAAATTGTAAAATAATAAATATTCAAGATTTAAAAGATATGAAAGGAAATTTATTTGCTTTATATCCCTCAATTGGTGAAAATCTTGACTACATAAATTCAAATAGTCTTAAAAATATTTCTTTTTTATATAGAAAAATTGACCAGTTTTCTTGGAAATATTGCAATAAAGGTTTTTTCAATTTTAAAAATTATATCCCAAAAATTTTACAGCAATTTATTTAGAAGAACACCTTTTCGAACAATATTTAATTCGATCCCAATTTAATCGCCATTTTTTTCTCCAAACAAAAGGTCTTTTGCAAACTTGACAAAGTTTTGAAGGTAAATTTTGTTTTTTCATCTCAGTTGATTTTTATTTTTTAAAAATAAAAAATAAGCAACTACCTCGTAAACATAATGAAATAGAATAAATAAAGGTTTAATAGAAAATATTTTTGATAAAAACTTGTATTTTGGAATTTTTGACCAAATTATTACAAAAGCTTTGGCTCCTCCAACCACCTTTCCATCATTAATAACATGAAGCCTTCTTAATAATTCTTCTTGCGATTTAGATGTTAATTTTAAAGCCTCATCATTATTTGTAATATCAATCCATTCTAAATTACTATTAGAAATTTTTTTGTAGTGATTAATTTCTAGCCTACAAATGCTGCATGAATTGTTAAAAAAAACTTTAATTCCCATATGTATTTTTATTTATAAATTTTTCAGCTTCTAATAATATTAATTTTTTTCTATTGGTTTTCATTTTGTCGAAAATTCTTACCATCATTGAAAGCCTTGGATTTTTTAAAAAGAATGATCTATTTCTATTTATAAATCTCCAATACAATCCATCCATAGTGTTGCACCAATCACCTTTTTTAAAGTCCATCATTTTCATAAAATAACTTGATCCACATATATATGGTTTTGTAGCAAAAATTCCTCCATCACTAAATAAACCCATACCATAAACATTTGGCACCATGACCCAATCAGATGAGTCTACAAACATTTCCATAAACCATTTGTAAATAATTTTAGGTTTTAATTCACATAAATTCATAATATTTGAAAGTATCATCAATCTCTCAATATGATGTGACCACCCATGATTTAATGCGTTTTTAATTGCATAATCTAAAGGAGGTAAACCTGTTGTACCTTCATACCACGATTCCTTCATCTTTCTATTATGTTTAAAGAAATTTCTTGTCTCCATTTCATCACTATATTTTTGATAAATTCCTCTTATGAATTCTCTCCAACCAATAACTTGCCTTACATAACCTTCTAAAGAATTAAGTCTAATTTTATTTTTTTTATGAAATTCTAAAGTTTTAGAAATTATAAATTCAGGAGTTATAAGACCTAGATTTATATAAGGGCTGAGTGCACTATGAAATAAAATATTGTTACCTTGATCCACCGCATCTTCATAATCACCAAATAAATTAGATTTTTCCCTTAAGAAAAAATTCAATAACTTAATGACATCTTTATAATCTGTTGCAAACCAAAAATTTTTAGTGCTACCTGGATGGTCTTCGAACATTTGTTCAATAATAGGCTTAATACTTTTAGTATGTTTTGTTTCAATGATATTTGGAAACTTTGGAATTTTTATTTTTTTTGGTAATTTGTTTCTATTATCTTCGTCAAAGCTCCATTTTCCTCCTTCGGGATTTCCATCTTTTTTCATTAATATATTTA
>CACDEK010000036.1 GCA_902551735.1 uncultured Pelagibacteraceae bacterium
GAGTCAAAAAATATCTTTCCGTCAATCTCAAAAAAATTAAATTTATTACTATTACCACTATTGATTAATGTAAAAGAAAATAAAATATCTTATTTAAGCGAGAATCCAATTTATACTTCTTGGCAAGATAACCAAGAAAAATTTTACTTATTAAACTATATTCTTCCTAGTGAGGAAATAGAAGATATTAAAATTTATGGTTCTATAGCAGATACAATTGACAACTATAACTTTGAAAAAATCGTTAGGAAATATGATTTAGAAAATCATATAATTTTAATTATATATCAAAATGAAAATAAGATAAACATATTATCAAAATTAAAGTTTAATAATAAATTAAAAATTTTAAATTATAATTATGAGAATTTAAATTTAAATAATAATAAATCGGTAAATAGACTAATATTTGATTTAAAAAAATTATATGAAGATGAGTGGAAAAAATTAAATTTAATAAACACTTCAATTAAATTACCATTGACAATATCTTTATTATCTAAAGATCACAAAAAAGTTAAATTATTCGAAACAATTTTAGAAGATTTTGATTTAGTTTCTGACTATATTGTTACATCTTTTAATAGTAAATATATTTATTACAAAATTATTTACAATGGACCCCCAGATAAATTTTTTAATGAAATTAATTCTTTGGGACTAAATATTGAAAAAAAAGATCAAACGTGGATGATCCAGTGAAAGACTTAAATCAATTATTGTTAAAATTTGATTTAAAGCAAAATTACGTAAATGATGATTTTTATGTGAATAATAGTAACTTTTTTGCTTATAATTTAATAGAAAAATGGCCAAGGTGGGAAAAGAATATTTTAAATGTACATGGCGAAAAATATTCTGGAAAAACACATTTGGCAAATATTTTTATGAAAAAAAACAAAGCATACAAAATAATTGCTAAAGAATTTAATAACGATACTTTAAAAAATTTTAAACTTTATGAAAATTTAATATTAGAAGATTTTGATAAAAATATAGATGAAAGATTAATGTACACTCTTTTTAATGTTGCCGATCAAGACAATAAATATATTTTAATAAATTCATTGGTTCCTATTAATGAATTAAATTTCAAACTTAAGGACTTTGTATCTAGAGCAAAAAATTGTATTTTTGCAAAAATTGAGAATCCAGATGATGAACTAATGTTTGCTATTTTGTTAAAAAACTTTTCTGATAGACAAATTAAAGTTGAAAAAAAACTTATTGATTTCATTATCAAACATATCGACAGATCTTATGGAAAAATATATGAATTTGTATATAAAATTGATGAAATTAGTTTAAAAAAAAAGAAATCTATTGATTTTAAAATTATAAAAGAAGCATTGAAGGTTTAACTTGCATAAATACAGAACACACAACTGCAATGAGCTAAATATAAAAAACAAAAACCAAAAGGTTATTTTGTCTGGTTGGGCTAATAAAAAACGTGACCATGGAAATTTGTTATTCATAGATTTGAGAGATAATTACGGTTTAACTCAATGTGTGGTTGATAAAAATAATAATTTTTTTAAGGATTTGGAAAAACTTCAATTGGAGAGCGTTATTAAGATTGAAGGAATTGTTGTTGAACGAACTAAGGATACAATAAACTCTGAATTAAAAACTGGAGAAATTGAAGTTAAAATTAATTCTTTCGAAGTACTTGGACATTGTAAAGAATTACCTTTACCTGTTTTTTCAGATCAAGACTATTCTGAAGAAATAAGGTTAAAATATAGATTTTTAGATTTAAGAAGAAAAAAAATTCACGAAAATATTATTTTAAGATCAAAAGTAATTGAGTTTATAAGATCTGAAATGTCAAAATATGGTTTTTTAGAATTTCAGACTCCTATTTTAACATCTTCAAGTCCAGAAGGCGCTAGAGATTTTTTAGTTCCAAGTAGATTAAATCCTGGGAAATTTTACGCCCTTCCTCAGGCACCACAACAATTTAAACAGTTAATTATGGTTTCAGGTTTTGATAAATATTTTCAAATTGCCCCATGCTTTAGAGACGAGGATGCAAGATCAGATAGAAGTCCTGGAGAGTTTTATCAATTAGATTTAGAAATGTCTTTTGTAGAACAAGAAGATGTATTTGAAGTAGTCGAAAAGTTAATGGTTAATTTATTTAAGAAATTTTCAAGTAAAAAGTTAAAATTTCAAAAATTTCCAAAAATTACATATGAAGAAACAATGTTAAAATATGGAACTGACAAACCAGACTTAAGAAATCCACTAATAATTTCCGATATAACAAAAATTTTTTTAAGAGAAGATGTTAAGTTTGAAATATTTAAAAAACTTGTTAAATCAGGAAAATTTGTGAGAGCGATAGTAACAAAAAATACCAAAGATAAACCGAGAAGTTTTTTTGATGGAATTGATAAATGGGCAAAAGATGAAGGAGCTTCAGGTTTGGCTTATTTTACTTTAGAAAAAGAAAAAAATATTACCGCAAAAGGACCAATTGGAAAGCTTTTTTCGGAAGATTCATTAAAAGAGATTATGAATATTACATCTGCAAAAATTGGGGATAGTATTTTTCTTGCATGCGGACTAACGAATGACTTGGAAAAAATTACTTCTTTAGCAAGAGATAAAATTGCACAAGAATTAAGTTTAATTGATGATGACGAGTTTGCCTTTTGTTGGATAGTTGATTATCCTATGTTTGAAATAGACGAAATAACAAAAAAAATAAAATTTAGCCATAACCCATTTTCTATGCCACAAGGAGATGTAAAAAAAATTAATTTTAAAGAAGCATTAAATATTAAAGCTTATCAATACGATATTGTCTGTAATGGAGTAGAGTTGTCTTCGGGAGCATTAAGAAACCATATACCAGATCTTATGTATAAATTATTTTCTATTGCAGGTTATAACAAACAACAAGTAGATGATAAGTTTAGTGGAATGATCAATGCTTTGAGTTATGGTGCACCTCCACATGGCGGTATTGCACCAGGAATAGATAGAATTGTTATGTTATTGGCAGGTGAAAAGAATATTAGAGAAGTAACTATGTTTCCAATGAATCAGAATGCCCAAGATTTAATGATGAAAGCACCTTCAGATGTTAATGAAAAACAATTAAAAGAATTAAACTTATCAATAAATAAAAAAAAATAAAATTATTTTTTTCCTTTTAAATTAATTTTTATATCAGATAGATCTACTAGATTTTTTTTGTAATTATTTCTTACAAAACCTTTACTTGTAATATCTTTTACTATTTTTAAAAATGTGTTATGCCCATCAAATTCTTCGTCTTCTTTATAATTTACATCTTTGTTTCCGATAGATGGTGTGTGTGCTAAATCTTCACGGTTTAAATATGAAATAGCAAGTTCTCTAAATATATAATCTAAAATAGATGAAGCGCTTAATATACGATCATTCCCGGCAACTTTGCCCGAAGGTTCAAATTTAGTATCAACATATGCATTAACAAATTCATCAAGAGGCACTCCGTATTGAAGGCCTAAAGATATTGCTATAGCAAAGTTATTCATTAGAGCTTTAACTAGTTCACCTTCTTTGCTTGTATCAATAAATATTTCTCCAATTTTACCATCTTCATATTCACCTGTATGTAAATAAACTTTATGGTTTCCTATAGAAGCTTTTTGAATATAACCTTTTCTTCTATCAGGCATGCTAAAACGTTTTTCTACACTTTCATTTAATTTCTTAATAAATTTTGGACCGGAATCACCACTAACAACCTTTGGTTTAACTGTTTCATTGATAATTTCTTTATTTTTATCTAATTTAATATCTAAGTTGTTTGTGTTTTTACTCAAATTTTTCGTTTTTCTGTTATCAAGTTTTATATCTAAAATATCGAATTTTCCGTCGTCTCTTTTCTCAATATTTGATAATTCTTTTTCATCAATATTATCCAGATAATGTGTCACTTTTAAACTGCAAGTGTAGTACGTTTCAACTAAATATTTTGCCATTATTTATCCTAAAATAAATTTTTTGAGTCTTTAGATAATTAATTTATATACATTTAAAAATTTTAGTCTAATTTATTTTTTACAATTTAAAATTGTAAAAATTTATAAAAAATATGTTGACATTTTTTAAACAATTATTTGTTTGGTGGAATCAGCAAACTTTAGGCACAAGAATTCAAACTATTATTTCTGGAAAATTTGTTGGAAAAGATTCTATTGGAAATAAATATTATGAAAATAAGACTGGCAAAAGATGGGTCATTTATAATGGTGAAATTGATGCTACGAATATACCAGACGAATGGTACTCATGGATGCATTATACAAAAAATAAAATTGAAAATTTACATGAATTAAAAAAATATAATTGGCAAAAAAAACATATTTCAAATAAAACAGGAACAAGTCAATCTTATCATCCAAAAAAAAATAATGAAATTAAAAAAAAATATAAAACCTGGAAAAGTTAATATTATATTAAAATTATTTTTCTTTTATATATTTTTTTTATTTACTAATTTTTTAACAATTGCAAATGCAGCTACTGAAAAAAAATTTGTAGAAATAAAGATATTAGATAAAGTAAGTTCAAAAAATAGCGAATTAAAAATACAAATTGGGAAAGAAAAAATATTTAAGAATTTGTCAATTAAAGCTTTGAAGTGTAAAAATTCTGAATTTGATGACAATCCTGAAATTACAGCTTATTTACAAGTTATTGATACTAGTAATACTACCAATGACGAAGTATTTGTATTTAATGGATGGACGTTTTCTTCTAGTCCATCAATTAAACCCTTTGATCATCCAGTTTATGATATATGGCTAACTAAATGTTATTAAAAGTTAGATTATTTTTTCGTTGTCCAGCCAGCTAACGTTATAATTTGAATCAATAAATTTTTTATGAGATAGCAATTTTTTATGCAATCCAATCGTAGTTGTAATTCCTTCAATTACAAATTCATCTAATGACCTAAGCATTCTTTGGATCGCTTCAGTTCTATTTCTGCCTTGGCAAATTAGTTTACATACCATGCTATCGTAATATGGCGTAACTTTATAACCTTGATAAATTGAACCATCAACTCTAGTTCTAAAACCAGAAGGTTGATGACAAAAACTAATAATTCCTGGAGAGGGCTGAAAATTTTTACTAGGATCCTCAGCATTAATTCTACATTCAATTGCGTGTCCTCTTGGATTTATATCACTTTGTTTTAAAGCAGTATTTCCAGAATGAGCTATCCAAATTTGTTCCTTAATTATATCTATTCCAGTGACCATTTCAGTGACAGGATGTTCAACTTGAATTCTAGTATTCATTTCTAAAAAATAAAATTTTTCATCTTCGTAAATAAATTCAACTGTACCGGCACCTTCATAACCAATTTTATTTACCATATTTACTGTTTTTTCAAACAAATCCTTTCTTATTGTATCATTTAAAATTGGACTAGGAGTTTCTTCAATCAGTTTTTGATGTCTTCTTTGTACAGAACAGTCTCTTTCATGAAGATGTATAGTTCTATTTTTTCCAGATAAAACTTGCACTTCTATATGTCTCGGATTTAAAAAAAATTTTTCTATATATATTTCATCATTTCCAAAATATTTTAAAGCCTCAGTTTTTGCGGAAGAAAATGATATGTCAAAATCTTTTTCATCTTTTACAATTTTCATTCCTTTTCCACCTCCTCCTCCAGCTGCTTTAATCAATACTGGGAATCCTATTTTTTTAGATATTTCTTTAGCTTGTTTAGAGTCTGATACTGCTCCCTCCGAACCTTCTATCACAGGTAAACCATATTTTTTTGCAATTTTTTTTGCTTCAATTTTATCACCCATCATTTTTATTAATTTTGAAGAAGGTCCAATAAATTTTATTTTGTTTTCTTCAAGAATTTTTGCAAAGTTAGCATTTTCCGACAAAAAACCATAACCTGGATGAACTGCTTCAGCATTTGTCAATTCAATTGCTGACATTATTGCGGGTATATTTAAATAACTGCTTGAAGGTTGATGAGAACCAATGCAAACACTTTCATCAGCCAACCTTACATGCATACTATCTTTATCGACATTGGAGTGAATTGCTACAGTTTGAATACCCCATTCTTTACAGGCTCTAACTATTCTTACAGCAATCTCACCTCGGTTTGCTATCAATATTTTTTTAAACATTATTCAAGAATAATTAAGATTTGGTCATACTCTACAGGCTGGCCGTCTTCAACCAAAATTTTTTTAACAATACCATCCATAGAAGAAGGGACATGATTCATTGTTTTCATAGCTTCGACTATCATTATGGTGTCGCCTTTTTTAATTTTTTTTCCAACAAAAACAAAAGGTTTAGCACCTGGTTCGGGCGCAAGATATGCTGTTCCAACTATAGGGCTTTTAACAACTGCTTTTGAAATTTCAATTTCTTCTTCTACAGGATCATCTTTACTAATAATATCTTTATCTTTTAAAGACTTTTTCAAATCTTCTAAAGTATCAATTAGTTTTTTTATTATTTTCTTATCAATTTCCATTGTTTAGCAATTCATGCATTGCATTTATGGCCAAAATATAACCGTTTGCTCCTAATCCGCATATTATTCCTGTTACAACAGCACTTATAAGAGACTTTTGTCTAAATTCCTCTCTGC
>CACDEK010000037.1 GCA_902551735.1 uncultured Pelagibacteraceae bacterium
ATTTATTTTGGAATTCAATTATATAATCTGGAACTATTAGAGAATTATCTTCATCTATATCAATTTTTATTTTATTTTTCTTTTCAAAATATTTTACGTCGTCAGAAAAGTTTTCTTCTATAAAATTGCATATTTTATTGCAGACTTTTATCTTTACAATTTTTGACTTATTAGTTAGCGATTTTAATTCAACAGTTTTTAATAATTTCAGTGCAAAAGACTCGTTTGTTAATGAAATATCCCATTTAACTGCGCTTTCTCTAAGTCTTTGTCTGGACATTTCTAATAATCCAAAACTACTAATTCTACCAATTTGAATTCTTGCTCTATCAGATCTACATTTTTCTTTTAGTTTTCTTTCTATTAATCTTCTATTAGAAAAGCTATGCATATCGATAAAATCAATAATTAAAAGTCCTGAAAGATCTCTAATTTTTATTTGTCTTGCTATTTCTTCTGCAGCTTCTAAATTAGTACTCACAGCAGTACTTTCTACATTTTTCTGTTTTATTGACTTTCCAGAGTTTACATCAATAGAAACTAATGCTTCAGTTGGATTTATTACTAAATAACCTCCTGATTGAAGTTTAACCTTAGTTTCGAAAATTTCGTTTAACTTTTCTTCAATATTTTCTTTTATAAATAGTGGAGTTTTATCTCTATATTTCTTTACTCTTTTAACATATTTGGGCATCAAGAGTTTCATAAAATTTTTTGCTTTTTGATAACCTTCGTTTCCTTCTACTATTACACTTTTTGTATTATCATCACACATATCTCTCAAAGTTCTTTTTATTATTTCACTTTCATGATGAATTAAAGATGGAGCTATTGAGTTTATAGCTATTTCTTTAATTGAGTTCCAAATTTTTAATAAATTTTGAAGATCGTGATTTATATCATTTTTTGTTTTGTTTGAACCTGCAGTTCTTACAATAATTCCCATTTCTTTAGGAATTTCGATTTGATTCAATATAACTCTAATTTTTTTTCTTTCTGATGGATTAAAAATCTTTCTTGATATTCCACCTCCTTTAGGAGTATTGGGCATAAGTACTATATATTTTCCAGCTATGGAAATAAAAGTACTTAGAGCAGCACCTTTTAAACCTCTTTCATCTTTTAAAACTTGAACAAGAATTACCTGGTTGGGCTTGATAACTTCTTGAATTTTATACCTTTTGTTAGGATATTTTTTTTCAAGATTTATATTTTCGTTATTTCCGTAATTATCAACTTTTTTCTCTACAGGATCTTCTTCAGCTAAATTACCTTCGTTTAGATTTTTTTCTTCTAGTTTTTCACTTTCTTTTAATAACTTTTCTCTTGTTTGTTTTTCTTCTTGTTTTATTTTTTCTAAATCACTTTGGGGTATTTGATAGTAATCAGATTGAATATCATTAAAAGACAAAAAACCATGACGATCTCTTCCAAAATCAACAAATGCTGCTTGTAAAGATGGTTCTATTCTACTTACTTTGCCTAAATAAATATTATTTTTTATTAGACTATTTTTTATTCCTTCATACTCATAATCTTCAATGTTACCATTTGATTTGAGTACAACTCTAGTTTCATTTGGATGCGATGCATCAATATATAAATTTTTTTCCATATTGTTTTATTTATTTTTTTCATCATGTAAATTCGATAAATTTTGATGCCTTAACTTTAACAAATTCATAAGTTAAATAAAACCAAAATGAATAGTATAATTAAAAAAGTATTAATTTTCTCTATTGCTAGTTTCTTAATAGTATCTATTGGCTTAATTGCCATTTTATGGGGATTTTCAAACAAACTTCCAGACTATAAATTTTTAAAGAGTTATAAACCCCCAGTATCAAGCAAAGTTTATTCTGGCGATGGGCAATTAGTTAGTGATTTTTCAAGAGAAAAAAGGATTTTCGTTCCATATGATTCTATACCTCAAAAAGTAATTGAGGCTTTTTTATCTGCAGAAGACAAGAACTTTTTCTATCATCCAGGAGTAGATGCAAAAGGAGTAATTAGAGCAACTATAAATAATGTTTCAAATGTGATTTATTCAAAAAGATTAGAAGGTGCATCAACAATTACACAACAAGTTGCAAAAAATTTTTTATTAAGTAATGAAGTTAGTATAAATAGAAAAATTAAAGAAGCTATTTTAGCTTTTAGAATTGAACGAGCTCTTACAAAAAAAAGAATTTTAGAACTATATTTAAATCAAATTTATTTAGGCCAAGGATCTTATGGAATAGCATCAGCAAGTTTAGAATACTTTAACAAACCAATAAATGAGCTTAATTATACTGAAGCAGCATTATTAGCAGCTTTGCCGAAAGCACCAAGCAAATACAATCCATATAAAAATTTAGAATTAGCAAAATATAGAAGAAACTTAGTACTACAAAACTTATTAGAAAATAAATATTTAACAAATAAAGAGTATAGTAATTTAATTAATAAAGAAATTAAATTAAACAAAAGAAAGAAAATATTTTTAGAGGATACAAGATATTATGTTGAAGATATAAGAAAGTATGTAGTAGATAAATTTGGTTTTAAAAAAGTTTATAGTCAAGGATTAAATATAAAGACTCCTTTAAATTTAAAACTTCAAAATTTAGCAACATTATCTTTGAGAAAAGGTTTAGAAAGCTATGATAGAAGAAAAGGTTGGAGGGGCCCGCTCGCTAATAAAAAAAATTTAAAAAATTGGAAAAAGGATTTAAAAAAATTAGAGTTAGAAAAATCTATTGGTTGGAATTTGGCAACTGTAAAAAAAATTAATAAATTTGAAACAAAAATTGAAACATCAGATGGTTTAAAAGGCACAATTAAATATGAAAATGTAAATTGGACTAAAAAAGAATTTGAAGAATTGTTTAAGCTAGGTGACGTAATTTATGTAAAAAAAATAAAAAATGATATCTATGAATTAAAACAACTTCCAAAAATTAATGGAGGTATAGTTGTTATGGACCCATTTACAGGGAGAGTATATGCACTTTCCGGAGGTTTTAGTTTTAAAAAAAGTGAATTTAATAGAGCAACACAAGCATTAAGACAACCTGGCTCAGCTTTTAAACCTTTTATTTATGCATTAGCACTAGAAAATAATTTTTCACCAAACACACTTATATTAGATGCTCCACTTGTATTGGAACAAGGAACAGATTTAAAAATGTGGAAACCAGAAAATTATGGAAAAAAATTCTATGGACCTTCAACAATCCGTATGGGTTTAGAAAAATCAAGAAATTTAATGACAGTACGTATTGCACAAGAAATTGGTTTAAAAAAAATTGTCAATTTTTCAAAATCAATTGGTATATATGAAAATCCCGAGGAACTACTTTCTATTTCACTTGGTTCAGCAGAAACTACTTTATTAAAGCTTACATCAGCCTATTGTTCATTTGTTAATGGAGGAAAAAAAATAAATCCAATTTTAATTGATAGAATACAAGATTCTGAAGGGGTAACATTTTTTAATACCGAAACTAGATCTTGTGATAACTGTGATCAAATTTCATATCTTAGTAAATCAATTCCAAAAATTAATGATAATTTTGAAAGAGTAATTTCTCCTCAAACAGCTTATCAAGTAACATCAATGCTTGAGGGAGTAATAAAACGCGGTACAGGAAAACGCTTAAAAGATTTAAATTTAGATATAGCTGGTAAAACAGGTACAACAAATAAAAATACCGATACTTGGTTTATAGGATTTACTTCAAAATTAGTTATAGGTGTATATCTTGGCATGGATGATCCAAAACCATTAGGCAAATATGAAACTGGAGCCAAAACTGCCATGCCAGTTTTTAAAGATTTTGTTAAGAATGCTATTAAAAAAAAAGACGCAAGACCATTTAAAGTGCCGGAAAATATTTCCATGATGGTAATTGAACCAATCAGTGGAAGAAAGGCAGATTTTGGATCCAAAGAAACAATAATTGAAGTATTTAAAAAAGAAAGAATTAACAAAGAATCATTATTTTTTAAAAATTTAAACGATGGATTAAATATAAATAATATATTAAGGTTCTATTAATGGACAGTGATTTTACAAATATTAAATTGGAAATAGATAAGATTAACTCAAGAGTAAAGGAGTATCTTTGAAAAAAATAATATTTATTCAAAATTAGAGAAAAATAATTCAAAAATGCTAGAAACTAACTTCTGGCAGGATAAAAATAATTCTCAAAAAGTAATTAAAGAAAAAAAAACTCAAGAAGATTTAATAAATTCATATAACCACTCTATAAAGAAATGTAACGAAATTTATGAACTTTTTAAACTAGCAGTTGAGGAAAATAATGAGGCTGTGGTTAGCGATTCATTAAAAAATATTGAAGAACTAAGATCTATAACAAAAAAAAATGAAATTAAATGTTTTTTATCAAACGAATCTGACATCTTAAATTGTTATGTAGAAATTCATGCGGGAGCAGGAGGTACAGAAAGTCAAGATTGGGCAGAAATGTTAAGAAGAATGTACATGAAATGGTCTTCAAATAAAAAATTTAAGTTTAAAATAATTAGTGAGCATAGAGGTGATGAAGCAGGTTTAAAATCCTCAACTATAAAAATTGAAGGAGAATATGTTTTTGGATTACTAAAATCTGAGTCAGGTATACATAGGTTAGTAAGAATTTCTCCTTTCGACTCTGGCGCAAGAAGACATACTAGTTTTGCAAGTGTATGGGTTTATCCTGTTGTTGATGAAAATATAGATATAGAAATTTTAGAAAAAGATTTAAGAATAGATACTTATCGATCAAGTGGAGCTGGTGGACAACATGTAAATACTACAGATAGTGCTGTAAGAATTACACATGTACCAACAAAAATTGTAGTACAATGCCAAAACGAAAGATCTCAACATAAAAATAAAGAAACTTGTATGAGCATGTTGAAAGCAAGACTTTATGAATTTGAATTGAGAAAAAGACAACAAGCAAATCAAAATTTAGAAAATTCCAAATCTGATATTGGTTGGGGTCATCAAATTCGATCATATGTTTTACACCCTTACAGAATGGTAAAAGATAACAGAACTAGTTTTGAAAGTTCTAATCCCGATAAAGTATTGGATGGAGATTTGGATGAGTTTTTAGAAAGCAACCTTTATAATTTAAATGCCTAGATATATAAAAATCTTACTTTATTTTTTTATAATTCTATTTGTGGTTCTGTCTTTTTCGATATTTTATCTTTCACAAATAGGATTAGAAACTAAAAAATTTAATATTTTAATTTCAGAACAAGTAAAAAAATATAATGAAGATCTTAATTTAGAAATTCAAAAGGTAAAAATTTATATTACCTTAGACGACATAACTAACCCCAAACTTAAAATAAGCACTAAAGAACCAAAATTAATTTTAGATAATAATAAAATAGGACTAAAGTCTATAAGTGGTAAAATTGATATTTTATCATATTTTAAGGATGATTTTGTTATAGAAGAATTTGAAGTTTTAACTAAAAAAAATAAAATTAAAGATCTAATTGCAATTGCATCATTAGAGAATCCATCATTAATCATTTATAATGTATTTATAAAAGAAGGATATGCAAACATAAATGCTTCATTAAAATTTGATGATAATGGTAAAATTGCTAATTATAGTCTCAATGGTCAAATTAAAAATGCAAAATTAAAATATAATGAAAAAAATTCTTTTGAAAAAATTAATTTCCAATTTACTTATGAAAAAAAAGATATTTTAGTTAAAAATGCAAGTTTTATTTATAAAAAAATAAAACTTATATCTGATGAAATATTAGTTTCAGATGGATCTAAGGGTAAAAAAATAGTCAATGGAAATATTGGAACCGAAACAAACAAAATAAATTTAAAATTATTTAAAGATTTTTATAAAAATGAATTTAATTTTATAAATGATCAAGAAATTACTTTTAAAATTAAAAATAAATTTTCATTTGTTCTAGAAAAAGAAAAAATTAAAGATCTGAAATATTCATCAAAAATAGATTTAAATAATTTAATTATAAATCCAGAAATTAATACACTTAACAAATATTTTAATAATTATAATAATTCAATTTTATTAAAAGATAATATAATAAAATTGATTTATGAAAATGGAAAATTATCTATTGATGGTAAAGCGAATTATTCTTTTAATAAATCTATTGATAAAATTGAATATAAAATTAACAAAATAAAAGATAACTATGATTTTATTACGATCATAAATTTCGACAAAAATCCGGTAGAAATAAAATCATTAAATTATATTAAAAAACAAAACAAAAAATCAA
>CACDEK010000038.1 GCA_902551735.1 uncultured Pelagibacteraceae bacterium
TATGAAAGAGTAATGGATCGAATTGCAATTGAAGGGGATCAACCTCATTAAATTCAAATGAATATAGTTGATAAAATTATTTCAAATTTTATAAATAACAAATCTTTGTATATTGGTGAAAAACTAACAATATCAGAGCATATGATACAGGCAGCAATGATTGCTGAGAAAGCTAAATGTCAAAATAGTTTAATTTGCGCAAGTTTGCTTCATGACTATGGTCATTTTATCTTGGAAGATCCAGACGCTTTAGTCAAAAATAATTTAGATGGAAAACACGAAAATATTGGTCACGAGTACCTAAAAAAATTCTTTAAAAATGATGTAGTAGAACCTATCAAATATCATGTTATGGCTAAAAGATATTTGGCTAGAGAAAAAAAATATTTTAACGCCTTATCCAATGCATCTAAAATAAGTTTAAAACTACAAGGTGGTGTACTTACAAAAAAAGAATGTAAAGAATTTGAAAAAAAAGATTTCTTTAAACAATCGATTAAGTTAAGAAAGTTTGATGAAGCAGCGAAAAAAACCAATATAAAAATGAAGTCTATTAATGATTATAAAAATTTGTTAATTTCACAATTATTATGAAATTTGACTATATAATCATTGGAGCTGGTTCAGCAGGATGTGTACTTTCAAACAGATTGTCTGAAAATCAAAATAATAAAGTTGCTGTTTTCGAGGCTGGTGTTTCAAGTGATATTTGGAAAGTAAAAATGCCTCTTGCTCTTTTGTATACAATGCACGACCCAAAATATAATTGGAAATACTACTCAGAACCAGAACCACACTTAAACAATAGAAGGTTGTTTTGTCCAAGAGGAAAAATGATTGGTGGGTGTTCTGCGCATAATGGAATGGTTTTTGTAAGAGGAAATAGAAATGATTACGAAAGGTGGGAAAACTTTGGATTAAAATCTTGGTCATACGAGAAAATTCTTCCTTATTTTAAAAAAATTGAAACATGGTCAGGTGGAGAAAATCAATATAGAGGTTCTTTTGGTCCTCTTCCAGTTGATCAATCAAAAAATGATAATCCTTTGTTTGGCGCTTTCTTAGGTGCTGCTTCAGAAGCAGGTTATAAAATTAATAGGGATATGAATGGAGAATATCAAGAAGGATTTGGAATGTTTGATACTACTATTCATAATGGTGAAAGAGCCAGTGTAGCAAAATATTATTTAAATCCAATTAAACAAAGAAAAAATTTAAATATTTTTTCGAATTCATTTGTAGAAAAAATAATTTTTGAAGGAAAGAAGGCAATTGGCATAGAAGTAAAAATTAAAAACAAAATAGAAAAAATTTATGCAGAAAAAGAGTTAATACTTAGTGGTGGCTCTATTAATTCACCACAATTATTAATGCTTTCAGGAATTGGAGATTCAAATCATTTACAAGAAAAAGGTATTAAAGTTATTCATGATTTAAAAGGTGTAGGAAGAAATCTTCAAGATCATCTAGAAACATACATTATGCAAGAATGCAAAACACCAAATACTCTTTATACTTACACTAAATTAATTCCAAAAGTTCTTGCTGGAATGCAATGGTTTTTATCTAAATCTGGCCCTTGTTCACAATCTTATTTAGAAGCTGGAGGATTTGCAAAATCTTCATCACAAAGAGAAATACCAAATATACAATTTCATTTTTTTCCATCTTTTGTAATTAATCATGGTTTGGTTAATCCTGACTCTCATGGTTATCAATTACATGCAAGTCCTAATCATCCAAAAAGTAGAGGAACTGTTACTCTTAATTCCTCAGATCCATATGATTATCCAAAAATATTGTTTAATTACTTGGAAGATGAAGATGATTTAAAACAAACACGAGAATGTATTCAGGTAGCTAGAAAAATTTTATCACAACCTTCTTTATTAGAACATTCTGGAAAAGAAGTTGGTCCTGGGTCCGATAAACAATCAGAGGAAGAGTTAAATGAGTATATTAGATCTAATGCAGAAACAGCCTATCATCCGTGCGGAACTTGTAAAATGGGTGTTGATCAAATGTCAGTAGTTGATGAAAAACTAAAAGTTAAAGGAATACATAATTTAAGAGTTGTAGATGCCTCTGTAATGCCTGAAATACCTAGTGCAAATTTAAATGCACCAACTCTAATGATTGCCGAAAAAGCTTCTGATCTTATTTTAAACTAATGTTAATAGGGGCTCTCCTTAGGTAAGAAGGAGATAGGAGAGCCCCTATTAGCAAATTTTTTTATTAATCTCTAATTGCATAAGCAATTACACCTGTTTCTGTAACATCAGTACCTTTAGTTTCACCCTCTTTACTTAATCTAATTCCAAAAGTACTTTTCATTAGGAACCAGATAATAAATGATACTATAAATACAAAAGCATTGACTGAAACTACTCCAAGTAGTTGTGAACTAAATGAAGCGCCAGGATTTGTAATTGGAACTGCTAAAGTTCCCCATATACCAGCAAATAAGTGAGCTGGTATAGCACCTACGACATCATCAATTTTCATTGATAGTAATAACTTAGTACCGTACACAACTATAATTCCTCCAACAGCACCAATTAAAATTGAGGCTAGAGGTGAAGGCATTAATGGTTCAGCAGTTATTGCAACTAATCCACCTATACATCCATTTAACATTTGAATTACATCTGTTTTTCCAAATGCAATTCTTGTTACAGTAGCGGCTGACATAACGCCACCAGCGCCTGCCAAGAATGTGTTCATAAATATTGTTGATACTGCAATTGCATCAACAGCTGTACCTATCGCCAATTGTGAACCACCATTAAATCCAAACCAACCTAACCATAAAATAAATATTCCAATTGTAACTAAAGGAATTGAAGATGCTGCAAAAGGTTTAATTGGTGCAGGTTCTCCGGTTTTAGTAAACCTTCCTAATCTTGGACCAAGTAAAATCACGCCAGCTAAGGCTGCTGTTCCACCGGTCGAGTGAACTAAAGTTGATCCAGCGAAATCAGAAAAACCAGCAACTGATAACCAGCCACCTCCCCATTGCCATCCCATGACAACTGGATAAATAATTCCTGATAAAATCGCAGCAAATAAAAAGAATGGCCATAATTTAATTCTTTCAGCCATTGTACCTGATACAATTGACACTGTAGTTGCACAGAAAACCATTTGGAAATACCAGTCTGATCCATCTGAATATCCGGTATCTATTTTACTTGCATCTGACCAAGGAATAAAATTTCCAATATATCCGCCTTCTGGTATTCCATAGGCTAAGTTATACCCAAACATCCAAAACATTATTCCGGCAATTGAAAATAAACCTATATTTTTTGCACAAATTACAGAAACACTTTTTGATGTAACCATACCTGCTTCGAGCATTGCAAAACCTGCTGCCATAAACATTACTAAAAAACCACATACCAAGAATAAAAATGTATTAAATATAAAGCTAACCTCTGCAGAAACAGTAGTTTCCGCATAACTTGGGAACGAAAAGGTAATAAATAAAATAAAAACTGTAATAAAATTTATTTTTTTCATAAGCAATTATTAATTGATTCCATTTTTTTTCAGAAACGCTATTTATGAATTGCAGTTATGCGTTTTTTTAATACTAATTATTTATTATTTAGAAATTTCTACTAATCTATCTGACTCAAAAACAGTTTTTTGGTAGTTATTTTGAGCAATATTTATCATGGCTTTTGCTACATTTTCTACTTTTATTGGTTTGTATTTTTTTAATTTTCCTAAAAATACAGGTGATAATAACTGCATTAAAAATACTCCTATTTTTTCTCCAATTCTATTTTCTTTTCTATTACCTAATAAAATCGAAGGTCGAATGATCGATAATTTAGAGAAATTTAAATTTATTAACTGTTGTTCTGCCTGGCCTTTATTTTTTAGGTATAATCCTGAAGCATTGGGATTAGAGCCCAAAGATGACACATAAATAAAATGATTTACTGAATTAGATTTGGCCATTTTTGCTACAGCAACAGGCAAATTATACTCAACTTTTATATATTCGTTCTTATTTGGTGTATTTTTTCTTGTTGTTCCAATACAAAAAAAACAATCATCTCCTACAATAGAATTTTTATGTTTTTCCAAATTGTTAAAGTCTGTTTTAATTATTTCTAACTTTGGATTATTATTTTCTTTTTCTGAACGAACAAATAATTTTATTTGATCATACTTATTATTTTGAAGAATAATTTTTACAAGATTATTGCCTATAAGCCCAGAAGAGCCAAATATTAGAGCTGTTTTCATTATTTATTTAAATTGATACTAATCAAACAAATAATTTCAAACATAATTGATGCCGCAACCATTGAAGTAATATTGTTAGGATTGTCTTTGGTTGGCATTAAACAGGCTACATCCCCTCCTATTACATTTTTACCTTTAAGACTTTGAATAAGTTTTCTTGCTTCATCCATATTAAAACCTCTGAAGGCTGGCTCAAGATTTGCTGTACCTGGTGCCACTGTGGAGTCCAAACAATCAAGATCAAAAGTAACATAAATTGGATTATCTCCCAGTCTATCTAAAATCATTTTAGAACATTTTTCATGTCCAAGTTCTTTATATTCATCCATAGTGATAACTTGATATCCAATATCATAGCTTGCCTGCAACCAGTCTAAAGTTCTAGGATTTCCTCTAATTCCTATTTGTGTACTTGTTGACGGATCGACATTGCCTTGTTTAACTAAATATGAAGCCCAATGAGCAGCTGATTTTTTAGCACCCAAAAAATGATCTAATTTCTCATAACAATCAGTATGTGCATCAAAATGAACAAGGGTAATTTTTTTTCCTTTAGTTAATTTTGAATTTTTTTTTGCTAAACTTTGAACAATCCCTCCTGTTACTGAATGATCGCCTCCAATTGATACAACTGGTTTCTCATTTTTTTCTATTTGATCATAAAAATTTGAAATTCTTTCAATACATTTTTCATTATCATTAGCTTCTGGAAAGGGAACATCTCCCAAATCATGAATTTTATTTAGTTTCCATGGATCAATCTTATATTCAAAATGAGATCTTCTTAACATTGCTGAAATATTTCTAACTGCTCTCGGACCTAAATGTTGATCTCTCTCTGTTGTTCCATTGCCAGTACTATGAGGAACACCGACAAGTGCTATATCACAATTTTTGGAATCAGGATCATTTTTACATCTAAACAAAGTTGGTATGCCCCACCAATAGAGGGTTTCCATCATTATCTTATCTTCTTCTGAAATCATTAATTTAATATTACATAATTAATAAAAATATAAAGAAGAAAAATTATGTGATATATGGGCTAATGTCTGTAAAAAATAATAATCCTAAAGGAATAATACTCATATTATTGGCAATGATGGTTTTTTCTGTACAGGACTCCATCATGAAATATATTTATAATTTTGCATCTTTATATGAAGTTTATCTAATTAGAACTTTGGTAAGTTTTGTAATTATTTTATTATTTTTAAAATTAACAAAAAGACCAATAGTATTTAAAAGCAAATATCCACTCTTAACTTCAATTAGAGTAATTCTTTTCTTTTTTGGATTTAGTTCTTTTTATATTTCCTTGACTGTTATGCCTTTAGCTACCGCTACAGCTTTATTCTTTGTTACTCCTTTTTTAATTACAATTTTTGCAAACTTTTTTTTAAAAGAATATATTGGTCCAAGAAGATGGGCCGCTGTTGTTGTTGGTTTTATTGGAGTATATATTATATTAAATCCAGACTTTAGTAATTTTGACTATCTAAGCTTAACACCAATTTTATGTGCCTTATGCTATTCTTTATCAATGATTATTATAAAAAGAACCTCAGATAAAGATAGTGTATATACACAAACATTTACATTTTATCTTGGGGCAATAGTAATTAGCTCAATTTTTTATTTATTTATCGGTGATGGACAATATAACAACTCAAATCATCCTGCTGCTGAATTTATATTTAGAGAATGGTTTGCAGATCTAAAAGTTTCAATGTTGTTAATGATTGCAACTGGTGTAA
>CACDEK010000039.1 GCA_902551735.1 uncultured Pelagibacteraceae bacterium
AGAAGATATTGATCTCAATGTTCATTTAATCAAAAACGTTCCAGCAACTTTTATTATTAGGGTTCAAGGTAAATCAATGAACAATATCGGTATTTATGATGGTGATTTACTAGTTGTAGACAAAAGCCTAAATCCTAAAAACTTTTCAACAGTAATTGCAAACGTTCATGATGAACTTGTTGTTAAAAGTTTCGTTCAAGAGAAAGATAAAAAATTTTTAACATCTGGATCTAAAAAATTTGAAGATCGAATTTTAATTAATGAAGAAGAAGATATTTTTATTTGGGGAGTTGTAACTTATGTCATTCACTCAGTATACTAAGAAAATAGCTTTAATAGATTGTAATTCTTTTTATGTATCTTGTGAAAGATTATTTAATCCCAAAATTAGAAAAAAACCTGTTGTAGTTCTATCTAACAATGATGGCTGTATTATTTCGAGATCTAACGAAGCAAAAACTTTAGGAATTAAAATGGGTGAACCTTATTTTAAAGAAAAAGAAATAATTGTTAAAAATAATGTCCAAGTTTTTTCATCAAATTATTCTTTATACGGTGATATATCAAGAAGAGTGATGAGAACTCTCAAACGTTTTAATTCCGATATAGAAATTTATTCAATTGATGAGGCGTTTTTAGATTTATCAAATTATTCTGATAAAGAAGTTGAAAAAGTAGGTCATGAAATTAGAAGTATAGTTTTAAAATGGACAGGTATACCAACAAGTATTGGTATCGCAAAAACTAAAACTTTAAGTAAAGTTGCAAATCATATTGCTAAAAAAAAACAATCAGGTGTTGTCAGTTTAATAGGAATTAAAAATATCGATCCAATATTAGAAAAAGTAGAGATCAATGATGTTTGGGGTGTTGGCAGACAACTAACAAAATTTTATCAAAAAAACGGAATTTATAATGCTAAGCAATTAAAAAATAAATCTAATTCTTGGATTAAAAAAAATTCTAATGTTTTAGGTTCAAGAACGGCTATGGAGCTTAGAGGAATTTCGTGTATTGATTTAGAAACAACAGTTTCAAAAAGAAAAAGTTGTGTAGTTTCACGTTCGTTTGGAAAAAGAGTAGAAAGTTTTCAACAATTAAAAGAAGCAATTGCTAATTATTCTTTAAATGCTTCTGAAAAAATTAGATCAGAGTCTCTAGTTACAAAATCAATAACAGTTTTTATTAGAACAAGTCCTTTTCAAAATAGATTTGGTTTTTATTCAAATTCAAAAACGATAGATTTACCAATAGCTACTAACAATAGTATTGAAATAGTTAAAACAGCACTTAATGCCTTGGAAGCTATTTTTAAAAATGGTTACCGGTATCAAAAATCAGGCGTGATGTTATCTCACTTATCTGACTCAAGTAATAATAAAAATTTATTTTCTTCTGAAAAAGATGAAAAAATAAACAATTTAATGAAGTCTATTGATAATACAAATTATAGATACGGTAGATCAACCTTAAGTCTTGCAAGTGCAGGTGTTCAAAAAAAATGGAATATGAGGAAAGAATATTCTTCTAAAATTGATACAGCTGATTTTTACTCACTGCCAAAGATAATAGTTACTTAAGCAAAGTTCCAAGGTGTATAGATTTATCATCAGCCTTTTCATCAGCCCAATTAGTCCGCCAGATTTCTGCTGACCAATATCCACAATTTACTGTTGGCCGAGAATAACCTTCTAATGGTTTTATCAATGGTTTTATTGTTATATCGTATCTAGGAACAGCAAAGTAAGGGAAAGAATAGCGATCTTTACCACTATTATTTATTACACGGTGAGGTGTAGACATTAATCTTCCCCCGCTCCATAACTCAAGCATATCACCAATATTTGCTATAAAACTATTTTCACTGATAACAGGAGAAATCCACTTGCCATCCAATGTTTGTACCTCAAGAGCGCTTGTTGGATCTGACGCTAAAATAGTAAGCGCATCAGTATCTTTATGTGGGTGAAAACCAAAAGCTTCGTCATTTATTTTTTGAACTGGATAATGAAGTAAAGTCATATTTGTTAAAGATGGATAACGAAATGGAGTAATCAATGAGTCTTTCGGTAAACTTAAAGATTCTTCCAATGCAGTTAAAAGAAGTTTTGATAATTGATCCATCTCTTTCCAGTATTTTAAAATAATTTCTTTAGCCTTAGGAAGGTGTGATGGCCAAATATTAGGGCCATACAACGAGCATTCATTACAAATAGGATCTTCTATTGAAACCTCTGTATGTAATTTATAACCTTCGTAATAATCTGCTTTATGATCTATTCCATTGGGTGTGAAAAATTCAAGAGGTATATATCCACGATAATTATCTCGGGTAATCATTTGCTTTTTCTTAGAAAATTCATCAATATTAAATATTTCTTCAACTAAGTCTCTCATGGATTTTACAATCATTGGATTTATCCCAGTTCCTGTTAACGTAGCAAATCCTATAGAACTAAACGCATCATAAAGCTCTTTAACTGTTTTTTTTCTAGTATCTTTATTGGAATCTTTAAGAAAACTTATATTAATTGTTGGAATATTTTCCATTGAAAAATTAATTTATACGAACATTTTGTTTTTTTAACTCTTTTTGAACCTCAACGATATTTACTTCTTTAAGAGATTTATTATTTTTTATCGATAATGCTGCCGCTATTCCACCACCTTGACCAGTAACAACACAGCAAGACATATTTCTATTAGAAGCATGTGCTATTTTATCACCGCCGATAGATCTTCCCACTACTAATAAATTTGATATTTTTTTTGGCATAAGTGCCCTGTATGGAATTTGCATATATCTTCCTGTTGTTGGAAGAATTAAAACTCCATACCCATCAATAAATTCTGGAAATATTCCAATTGAATCTTCAAATCTTCCTTCATTTCTTACATCGGTCTCTTTCATATTATATTCGGCATCAATTTTTCTAGTATCTCTAATTCCAATAGTCATTCCAAAATTTCTTAATCTTGCATTTGAACAACCAGGTGCATATTTGCGTAAAGCTTTAATTGCTTGCATTGCTTCTTTACGACCTTGCATTTCAAAACGTGTTAAACTATCTGGATCCGTTCCATCACATCCGGCAAGATGTACCAAATTCATATAAGTTAATTCACCGGTATCATGCATGGCACCCCATGTTCCTGAAATAGTGTTTAGATCAGATTTTATTAATCCTGATTGAATAGCTTTTTGAAATGGCGCTTTTAAAAAAGGTGAAAACATTTTATCTTCTTTGCCGCTCGTTTCAACCTCCCATTCTCCTGAAGCCCAATCACTATAGGTTTGAGGATTATCTTTAACCTCTTGCATAAATTTTTTCTTATCCACACCAGACAAATGAAACATAACACTTGCTGCTATCATATTTTCTACCGGTGTTTTATTTAATGGCACTCCAGATCTATAAGCCACATCAGCATCTCCAGTACCATCAATAATCACTTTTGCTAGAATTGCTTCCCTTCCTGCTTTGGACTCAACTATAATTCCTTTAATTTCATTGCCTTCTATTATAGGCGAAACAAAAAAACGATGTAGCATTGGAGAAACACCCGTCTCTTCAACTAGGGTATCTGCAACGAGCTTAAATCTTTCACTATCAAGTTCATAACTTGTTGATTGACTTTCTGGTACCGCTGCATCCATTGATTTTGCTCTATCTTCAAATTCATATGCAATACCACCGGCTTCTACTGTTTTTTCATGTCTATACCAAGCAAAGCCCTCAACACCTACTGCAGTTATGTTTCCTCCAAAACATCCAAATCTCTCAACAAGAGCAACTTTTACACCTGTTCTTGCAGCAGCAAGTGCAGCTGATAATCCACCTGGTCCTGAACCTACTACTAAAACATCGGTTTCGGTTATTATTTCAATTTTTCTTGAAGGTTCTTCTATAAACTTTTTCATAAATTTTACTTAGAACTTGCACAACATTGATCAACCCAGTGTCCTGGGGAAACTTCAATTAATCCCATTTCAATATCTCCACCTTTACAATCATGTCCTGGATTTGGACATCGAGTTCTAAACACACATCCTGAAGGAGGATTCATGGCACTTGGAATTTCTCCTGTAAGTTCAATTGCTTTTGATTGCTTTTCTGGATCAATAGAAGGAATGGAAGAAAGTAATGCTTTTGTATAAGTATGTCTTGGATTTTTAAATAATTCTTTTGAAGGAGCTATTTCAACTATATGCCCTAAATACATTACTGCAACAACATCACAGACATGAGCTACAACACTTAAATCATGGCTTATAAAAAGATATGTTAAATTTAATTCTTTCCTCAAATTTTTTAACAAATTTAAAATATCAGCTTGAATAGAAACGTCCAATGCAGCAACACTTTCATCTGCAACAATAAATTTGGGACTACTGACTAAAGCTCTTGCAATAGATATTCTTTGACGTTGACCTCCAGAAAATGCATGAGGAAATCTTCTTAAATGTTCAAGATTTAATCTACATTTTGAAGCAATTTCCCTTACACGTTCATCTGTTTCTTCTTTATTTTTTGTAATTTTCATGACTTCCAATGGCTCAGCTATAATATCTCTAACAGTCATACGTGGGCTAAGGGCTGCATAAGGATCTTGAAAAATTAATTGTGCCTTTTTTCTATATTCTTTTAATTCTAGTTTAGAAATGTTTGTTAAATCATAATCTTTATCATCATCATGAAAAATTACATTTCCCGAACTTATTTTATTTGCACCTAGAATAGCTCTACCAAGTGTAGTTTTTCCAGATCCCGACTCTCCTACTAAACCAAAAAATGATCCTTTTTTTATTTTTATATTTATATTTTGAACAGCATGAATTTTTTGTTTTTTTGATAAGAAATTTTCTTGATAATCAAAGTTAACAGAAACATTATTTACAGAAATTAAATTGTCACTCATTTTATCCACATTTTGCTCCACATTGATCCACCCAATGACCAGGTTCAACTTCTACTAATTTCATATCTATTTTTCCTTCTTTACCTTCTTTTGTTGGATGAGGACACCTTGTTCTAAAAACACAACCTGTTGGTCTATCTAATGGACTTGGTATATTTCCTGGTATAGGTTTTAAAGGTGCATCAAGATTATTTACATCAGGAAGAGCAGCTATCAAACCTTTTGTATAAGGATGTTTAGGATTTTTTAAAATTTCATTAACCGATCCCTTTTCAACTACACAACCTAAATACATAACAGCAATTTGATCGGCAGTTTGTGCAATAACACCTAGATCATGAGTAATAAAAATAACACCCATTTTATATTCTTTAATAATGTCTTTCATTAACTTCAAAACTTGTGCTTGTATAGTAACATCAAGTGCTGTCGTTGGTTCATCAGCCAATAATAATTTTGGCATTGTTGATAAAGCCATCGCAATCATAGCTCTCTGCCTCATTCCACCTGATAGTTCAAAAGCATACTGATTAAATCTTTTTTCTGTATCAGTTATTCCAACTCTGGTTAACATATCCAAAGAAATAGATTTTGCTTCTTCTTTTTTAATATTTTTATGTAACAACAACTGCTCGACCATTTGATCGCCTATTTTAATAGCGGGTGCAAAACTAGCCATTGGTTCCTGAAATATCATTGAAACTTTTCCACCCCGAATTTTTTTTAGATCTTCCTTAGAAGTAAATTTTATTACATTTTCACCGTCAATAATTACCTCTGCATCTTCATTGTAAATTGTATTACCTGGATTAAGCTGCATTATTGCTTTTGCTGTAACAGATTTTCCAGATCCAGACTCTCCTACAATTCCTAGCACTTCTCCTTGTTTTACTGATAATGAAACATTTTCAACCGCAGTAATTCTTCCTTCGTCGGTATCAAATTGTACATCTAAATTGTTTATTTTTAATAATTCATTCATAATTTATTTATTAGATATTTTGTGAGGATCGGCAGCATCTCTTAATCCATCGCCAACAAATACAAAAGACAAAATTAAAACTACCAAAAATATTA
>CACDEK010000040.1 GCA_902551735.1 uncultured Pelagibacteraceae bacterium
TGTAATATCCCTCAAAATCTCCTACCATTTTTCCATTGGATATGGTGTAAGAATACATTTTTTTTTTTATTTTATTCATAATTTTTTATTTTTTATTTTTTATTTTTTATTCCAAGCAGCAAGCCATGCATTATAATGTTTAGATCCATGAACAGTTCCATCACAATTGCATTGTAAACAAGGAGACTTCTGCCTTTTTCCATCAAATAAAGTTTTTCTATAATTATTCCAAATTTTACTATTCCATAATTCAAAAAATTCTTTTTGCATTATATTTCCTAAAGTATTTCTTCTTTGCCAATCATGAGGACATAAATAGCAATCGCCATTCCAATCAATTTGAGCATGGTATGCAGGATAAAAACATTTTTTGTTAGATAGTTTTGCTACCTCAACTTGCTTGCCTGAGGTCACTGTACCTGCTCTATTTGTAATATAATCTGAAAACTCTTCACCTTTATGCCACCTATCTCGTAAAACTAAAAAATTATCAGGTATATTGGCGTCTTTCATAAGTTTTTTAAATTGGGATAATTGTTCTGGACCATCGTACATACTAACAACTACTTTGGTAATTTTTGAATTATATAATTTAATTATATTTTCTATATTTAGTGGATCGCCATTTGTAACAACTTCGATCGCCCAAAATTCACCCAAAGCATTAGAAATTTCAATAATATTAGGATGAAGTAATGGTTCACCATAGCCACAAAAGCTAAATGCTCCTTGAAAATTAATTTTCTTTAAATCTTTAATTAATTTTTTTATTAATACAATTTCCATTTTATTATAAGTATCCGGTGCAACAGTGGGGTCAGATTTCGGGCAAAAACTACATGTTCTATTACAGACATCTATTAAACTTAATTCTATCCAGCTTGGCAATGGCACTTCATTGTAAAATTGAGGATCTCTATCAAGAATAGTTTTTTTTCTTTCAATATTTTTTTCTATTGCTTTTTTAGGGTCTAAAGGGGGGTTGTTATGACCAATATTGCTCATTTGTTTAATCCTTATCTTTGGGGTTTATTTCCCAGAATATGACAGATCATGTAAAGTAAGAGATATAGGTCTTATAAACTCTAATGCTTCATAATAAAAATCAATATCTTTCTCATTTGAAAATCTTTTATTAAAGCTGTCAATTTTAGATTTGTGATTTTCATTAGTACTAAAAACTATATCTTTATTTGGCATTTTAAAATTATATAAAGACTCTTTAAACTTATTTTTTTGCCAATTAATTACATCGAAAGAAAAGTTTAACGGGTCAATTTTTGATAAATGTCTTAAATTTATTCTCTGTCTTTGGGCCAAACTAACCAATTTTTTTGCAATTAATTTGTTATTTTCGAAGTTAATATCATTTAAAAGCTCTTTTAAATGCCTCATTAAAACCTCTTCGATCCAATCATTTTCCAAGTAAATAAGTCTTGCACCAAAACTAATATTTATTCTGGAAGGGTCCCCAACTTCGTTACCATTTTTCTCATATATTTTTTTATAATAAGATACCATTTGTTCCCTAGTATCAAATAATTCCCCCTCAACAGCATTTTTGAAGTCGTCAAGAAATTTTAAATATCCTTTTGGCCAATTTTCATCTCTATTAGGTTTTAAAAATTTTTCAAAAAAATCTGGAATAGAAATTTGTTCATTTCTTATAAATTGAAAAAACCATTTTTGATAATTAAAAGCAAATACAGCATAAAATAAAAAATTTAAACCTCTTACATCTAAAAAATCTTGATATGTTAGTGTTTTTGTTTCAATAACCACTTCTTCATGTTCGCAAAAGAAGTTTCCATCGTGCTTGCCGTATTCAACTCCTAGATTTCTAAATTTTGTCTTTATTCCAAATTCCTCTCTTTTCTCAGGTCGATTAAGCTCAATACCGTCCATAATAAATAAATTATGTGCTAAAACAGAGTCAAAACCTCTTTTTACTGCAGTATCAAGCTGTTTTACAAAACTATCTTTTGTCTCAAATGGCATGCCAAATATTAATTCTGTAGTAGTTCTTATACCTAATTTGCTTGCCCATAATATTGCTGCTTTTATTTCATCCTCTGTAACGTTTCTTCTACTTATTGCTTTTAATGTTTCGGGATTTTCGGATTGTAATGCTAAAGCTAGACCAATATGATTTATTGGTCCTAATATTTCTATAATTTTTCTAGATGTCTCAGTAAATCTCTTATCATTGTAAAAGAATAAACTTTCGGGAAAACCATAATCAATATGACATTTCTTTATCATTTCAGCAACTTCGACATCTCTTTTTAAAATTCCAAAATTTTCATCAGCTAAAAACATTGTCATATGTGGTCTATCAGCAAATTTTTTTGCTACATAAATTAACTCTTCATTTACTTGATCTAAAGGATATCCTCTTAACTTTCCTCTATTTTTACCTGATACACAAAATGCACATGTATATGGACAAAATCTAGAAGTTTGAATTAATGGTTGATAATCTGTATTCATAAAATCATCTAACAAACCTGATAAGTATGGAGAGCCAACTGTACTTAAATCTATAGTTAAACCTGTTGGTTTACCTTGTATTAATTCCTTATCTAACATAAATGATGCACCATCTATTGGTTCTTTAAATGCATCTTCTTTTTTCCCAGCAATAAGCCTTCTTATTATACTATTAAAACTGAGCTCTCCTTCGTTAACAGCTATTACATCTGCCCATGGAAATGTTTTGGTTAAAAATTTTATTTGTTGGTTTTTATTACTATCAATACAAGGTCCTCCTAAAACAATTGTCACATCATCCCCAAAAATTTTTCTACACTGCATGGCTACATACTTTGTTAAATCCAAGGCCCAGTAATAAACAGAGAATGCTACAACATTAGGTTTTTTTTCTTTAGCTTTTTCTAAAAATTTTTCCGCATTTTTAAAAATTGAAACTTCAATATCATCTTTAAATTCTTGTTTTGCAAATTGCGCGATATTACCTATAGCTAATGGAGTGTATCTAGAATACATGGTATGACGATTGTAGTAGGTAAAATCACCAAACATTATATTTAAAGGATTTTTTTTCATTTAATTAATTATTAAATTCTCACTTAATTTCTATGATTTGATAGCAAATTATTAATTATTTGTCTTGTAAATTTTCAACCGAAAATTGTAAATACTTTAGATTATTGATGAAAATAATAATGATGAAACTAAATTATAGCAAAAGATAAGGTATAGCTAGATAATAACACAATAAAAGAGCATTAAAGTTATAAAGATATAAAACAACAGACTAAGCAGCAAAAATTGCTATTAAACTTTTAAATTTAAAAGATATCCGCCTGCCAGGATTATCAGAAAAATCCTACAAAAAAATTTAAAACTAAAGACTACTAAAATTATTAAAAAATTAGAACTAATATGCTTTATTTGCGCCAATTATTAATGTTCTATTATTCTGGCTATAGCTACAATTTTTTTTTTACATTTAATCAATAAATTAGAAATTTTTAAAAGTTAAATATATATTAAAAACACCTATGATACTGTTTATCAATTTGTAAACTTTTTTTATTATTATTTCCAATTTTATATAACCAATACGGATCATTGATAAAAGGTTTGGATACCGCGACAAAATCTGCATACTTATTTGATATAATATTGTTAATTTCTTTTTCTGTTCTTATCATTCCATTTGCATAAACTTTTATGTTCACTTTTTTTTTTAATACACTGCAATACTTCACTTGATAACAAGGTCTTATTTTTTTTTTTGTAAATGGAATAATTCCTCCACTTGCTGGAGTAACATAATCAAAACCTATATTTTTAAGTTCATTAACTAAATATAAACAATCATTTATTGTTATTCCATTTTTTAAACAATCATCTGCTGTAACACGTGCTCCTAGAACTTTATCCTTTGGCCAAATTTTTCTTAGGTCACTTGCTATTTCAAGCAAAAGATTTGCTCTTTTACTTAAAGTGCCACCATATTGATCATTACGTTGATTTGAGATAGGAGAAAAAAATTGATGTAACAAATACCCATGTGCCATGTGTAATTCAAGAATATCAAAACCTGATTTGTTTGATAATTTAGCAGAATTAACAAAATCTTTTTTAATTTTATTTATTTTTTTTAAATTAAGTTCAAATGGTATCGGCCAATATCTATCTCTTCTAATAGCTGATGGAGCATATGTTTTCCATACACCATCTTTTTTGGATAAAGGAGAATTAAATTTTTCCCAAGGAATATGACTAGATCCCTTTTTGCCTGCATGGCTTATTTGAAAACCCAATGGAATTTTTGATAATTTTTTAATATCATTTACTATGTCTTTAAAAAATTTTAAGTCTTTATTGTTTGATAAAACTAAATCTTTCTTAGATATTCTTGCATCCTGAGATGGAAATGTAGACTCAAAAATTAATGCTCCTGCTCCTAGTTGAGATAACTTTTTAAGGTGATTAAAATGCCATTTAGATGGCTTAGAGTTTTCTGCTGAATACTGGCACATAGGACCAACTACAACTCTATTATTAAGAGTTATGTTATTAATTCTTAATTTATTAAAAATCATTACTTTTTTTGAACTACAAAATCATTATGCGGATGAAAAATTGCTCCTGGATATGACCAATAAGTTTCGATAAAAAGTAAATTTAGACCTTGGCCAAGTTTAGGCAAATGAGGTATTCCATCACTATCAATCATAGAGTCAAATGGAACCGCCATTCTTAGCCATTCACCTTTTGCTTGCTCATCGTAATGAAACCTAACATTAATTGCAATCAAAGGATCAAGTGGTTTTAGGTCATTTTTATCAAGAAGTTTATAAATTTCTCCCAATGTTGTAGGGGCAGTTATACCTAAATCAGAAACTTTAACCCTTATTAATTCAACAGGAAATTTGATTTTAGAAATGTCAGTTTTAGTTTTTTTTGCAATATCTCTAATCCAATGGCTTACAATATAATTTTTTTTTAATAATAACTCTACACTTTCATGCATATTAGGGTGTTCAACTGATTTAATAACTTTCCATACTTTATTCATAATTGCTTTAATTAACTTTTTTTTGATTAAATAAATATTTTATATATTATTAGAATTTATAATGCAAAATAATTATTTATTTAATCAAGAATATTTAAATAGTAAAATTTTTTTTGATAAAGGAAAAGGATCTTACATATATTTTAAGAATAAAAAATTTATTGATCTTGGATATTGCGCTGGAAGTTTACTTTTAGGACATAACAGTAATATCTTTAGTAAAAGCCTTAAATTAATTACTAAAAAAAATATTTCTAATCTTGCGTATACTAATATTTACGCTTTAGAGTTTTCTAAAACATTAAAAAAAATTTTACATAATTATTCTAAATTTATTCTTTGTAACTCAGGAACAGAGGCAGTTTTTAAGGCTTTAAGAATATGCAAAGGAGTCACTAATAAAAAAAAAATCGTAAGTGTTGTTGGAAGCTGGCATGGTTCAGTTGATAATACATTATATTTTCCAGGTAAAAATCTTGAACCAAAAAAAATTTCTGATGGTTTATCAGATTCCTCAAAAGAAAATATAATTTTTATTCCTTATAACGATATTTTTGCCTCAAAAAAAATTTTAGATAAAAATAAAAAAAAAATACAATGTATAATTATTGAACCTATTCAAGGTTGTCTGCCATTGGAAAACTCAAAAAAATACCTTAAATTTTTAGAGAATTACTGCAAAAAAAATAATCTTATTTTATTTTTTGATGAAATGATAACTGGTTTAAGAACAAACTGTAAATCTGTACAACAAATTTATA
>CACDEK010000041.1 GCA_902551735.1 uncultured Pelagibacteraceae bacterium
GAAAGACCCTTTGTTTGATCCTTAATTTGATTATACGAAAATCCTAGATCAAATATTATACTTTTAATACTTTCCTTATCTAATTCTAAATCATCTAATTGACTAAATTTTTTATTTTTAAAAATTAACCTATCACCAAATTTTTTTTTAAGAATTAAAGAAAATTCCGATGTATTTGGATCTCTATCAAGAGCTATTACTTTCGTTTTTGAATATTCTAAAATTTTTTTTGAATATCCCCCTTGGCCAAATGTACAATCTATAAACGTGCCACCATATTGAGGGGTAATAATGCTTAGTATTTCAGAAAGCAAGACCGGAAAATGTTTTTCTTTTTCCGGGAATATGGTGGCATTCATTTATTTTTTCGAAGATCATTAATTTTGCTGTCTTCGTAAAAATGCTGGTATTTCAAGCTCGTCTTCTTCATCATCTTTTTCTTTAGAAAATGAAGAAAAAACTTCTTCATTATTTTCAGGTTCTTGAATATTTTTTGAATCAAATAACTCAGGAGTATCATCCTCAAGCTGGAAATTTTCTAATCCATTAGAAACTTTTTCTTCTTCTTTATACTCATTTTCAAGTATCAAACTATTTTTAACCTCTTCTTTATTTTCCAAAACTACTTCCTGGGTTTGGCTAGTTTGTTCTCCCAAAGAATTTAAAGACGTTATTTCTGAATTTTTTTCTGATACAATTTCATTTTCAATCTTTAAAGCATTTGCTCCATCGATCAATGTATTTGAAACTGTACTATTGTTATTAAATGATGATGGTACATTAACTTGAGAAAAATCAGAATATCCAGTGTTCCTATTTTGAATTCGATGAACCATGTTTATTACTGATTTGGATTCTGGCTCTTCCCCATCTAGTGCAGTAGCAACTATTGAAACACGAATTTTACCTTCAAGTTTAGGCTCAATAATAGAACCATTTATTATTTCAGCATCTGGATCAACTTGATCTCTAATTTTATTCACTATTTCATCTACTTCAAAAAGAGTTAGATCTTCTCCACCTGTTATATTTATTAACAAACCTTTTGCTCCTTTAAGAGAATAGTCGTCTATTAATGGATTGTTAAGAGCCATATCAGTTGCTTTAGCAGCTCTACCTTCTCCTTCGGCTTCTCCTGTTCCCATCATAGCCTTGCCCATAGAACTCATAACAGTTTCAACATCAGCAAAATCTAAATTCACCAATCCATCTTTAACCATTAAATCAGTTACACTTTGAACGCCGTGTCTTAAAACACTATTTGATAATTGAAATGACTCTTTATAAGTAGTTTTCTCATTTGCAATTTTAAATAAATTTTGATTAGGTATTACTATTATCGTGTCAACATGTTTCCTTAATTCTTCTAAACCTTGTTGAGCTCTTCTCATCCTTGACGGCGCTTCATATAAAAAAGGTAATGTAACAACAGCTACAGCAAGAATATTTAGTTCTTTTGCTGCTCGAGCAATAACATGAGCCGCTCCTGTTCCTGTCCCGCCACCCATACCAGCAGTAATAAAAACCATATTAGAACCCTTAAGTAGGTCAATGATATCATTTAAAGATTCATCGGCTGCAGCTTGTCCAATTTCGTGTTTTGCTCCTGCACCTAAACCTTTTGTAATATTTAATCCAATTTGTATTCTTGTTTGTGCTTTACTTGTTTTTAAATCTTGAGCGTCAGTGTTTACAGCAATAAACTCAACTCCTTCAACACCTGAATCTATCATTTCATTAATTGCATTTCCCCCTGCTCCTCCAACTCCGAGAACTAGTATTCGTGGTTTTAATTCTTTAATTTCTGGTGCTTTAAAGTTAATCGTCATTTTCCCCCTCTTTATTGATTGTTAAGTTTTTGCTCCCACTTAAGGCTGGATCTATAAAGATTAGATTTTTTACTAGATTTTGCCCTAAATTTTTCAAATGCTATTGGTTCCCAAATTTGAAAAGTTTTGCCCTGACCAACAAACAACATGCTATTTTTTATTTTTGCATGTTTTAATAATTTTTTTGTTAAAGATATTCTTCCTTCGCTATCAAATTGTAAATTAATACTTTCTGACAATATTGATGTTGCAAAATAATCTTTTTTTTCTTCAAATGGATTTAACGCATCAATTGTATTAGAAATTTTTTCTATTCTGTCCTGTGGCCAAGCTTCAATGCAATAGTTATTAAATGAAGGATAACATATAACTCCATTGTAACCTAAATTTGAAAGGTATGATCTAAAACTAGCAGGCACTGACACCCTTCCTTTTTTGTCCAAATTGTTTTCGTAAGTCGATAAAAACATAGTTCATAATTACCCTATTTGGGAATATATGGGATATTATGGGTTTTCAACCTAGGCGTCAATCACTAATTTTTCCCTATTTGTGAGGAATATTTTATTATCTATGGACTATTCTAGGACCAATTTTATTTTTTTATAAACCAACTAATTATAGAAAAAAAAGAACAAATATGATTCAATTTTAAGTCAAAAGCAGAACATTGTTGGCTTTACTTTTAGTTGTGTGGATATTTATGCCAGATAAAATGTAAGCCGGGTTCTGTCCTTAAAACTTACCATTTATCTAGGCCTTAAGTCTCCTTAAAGCTCAAGCGACTAACCCTGATGACTAGCCAAAGACTGCTTTTAGTTTTAACACAATGTCATCTCTACTTAGTCTTGCTCTCGGTGGGGTTTTCCATGCGCTTATTGTTACCAATAAAGCCGGTGTGCTCTTACCACACCTTTTCACCCTTGCCTTGATAAGGCGGTTTATTTTCTGTGGCACTATCCCTGGGGTCACCCCCGCCAGGAGTTACCTGGCACCGTGTCTTTGCAGAGCCCGGACTTTCCTCTTTAATTAAATTAAAGCGATAAGTCTTTTATCTGGCTAGGTCAAAATATTCATTAAATTGATTATTTCAAGTAAATTTTTAATAAAAAGTTCTAATTTTATTAAGAATAATTAAGCATTCTTGGTCAATTTTCCCATTAACTAACTGGGGTCTAAATCGTCTTTGAAATGCTTTAATTAAATATATTTGATATTTTTCTTTTTTATCAATAATTTTAGATATTTTAGGATATCCAATTTTTATTAAATTATTTATAAACAATTTTTTTTCTTTTAAAGAAACATTTTTTTTCCTTAAAGTTTTTAGTTTATTATCTTTTAATTGATGCCAAAGCCCAATGTTGTAATCGCTTAAAATTTTCCAAGGAAATTTTTCACCTGGATCTTTTTTTCTATCTGGAGAAACATCCCCATGTCCAAGGATATTATTTTTTTTAATATTATATTTTTTAATTAATGATTTTGTTAATTTAATTATACTCTGCACTTGTTTCTTTGAAAAATTAATATATCCATTTAGATGCCCTGGATTTGAAATTTCTATTCCAATTGAGCTTTTATTTAATAATTTGTCATTTCCCCATTGAGAAAATCCAGCGTGCCAGGCAACATACAGATCTGGTACCATTCTTAAAATATTTCCATTTTTTTTTATAAAATAATGAGCACTAACCTGAGATTGTATTTTGGTTAACCTATTTAAAGCTGCTTTTTCACTTTTCATACCCGTGTAGTGAAAAATGACAAATTTAATAGATCTTTTTTTTCTTGGTATTATATTAAAATTTGGTGAGTAAAATTCCCTTATTTTTAGCGTCATATTAATGTCATTTTTTGGCTTTTATTATTAAATAACTAATTTACAATACTGTAGAATATATTATATAGAGAAAAAATGAGAAAAATAACTTTAATATTGTTTATATCTATTATGTTTTTTAATGCACCAGTAAGTGCTGGCACAGATGGAGAAATTTCATTATCTAAAAAAAATCAACCAGAAAAAGTAAAAGATTGCTTTGAAAAATTAAATAGAGGTATATTTGCTTTTAACCAAGCATTAGACGACGCAATATTTGAACCTCTTGCTAGAGGCTATAGACATATTCCGTCACCAATTAGAAGTGGTGCAAGCAATGTTCTAAACAATTTATCAAACCTAGTAACTATTCCAAATAATTTGCTACAAGGAAATCTTGGAAATGCAGGAGTTAACGGTGCAAGATTTGTATTAAATTCAACAGTTGGAGTATTGGGTATTTTTGACCCCGCTGCTGCTTTAGGTTTTGAGAAAAGAGACAAAGAAGATTATGGACAAACTTTAGGGAGATGGGGTATGGGCCCAGGTTGTTATCTAGTTCTTCCAATTTTAGGACCTTCAACAGCTAGGGACGCGGTTGGGTCGGCAGCAAGTTTATTGGGTGGAGACCCTTGGTACAATGTTACTGTTAGAAATGATACTCAGTATTTTAATGAGGCCGATTATTACTTTTCTAGAATTACTAATGGAGTTGATTTTAGAGCAAAAAATATAGAATCCTTTGAAAATCTTGAAGAAAACTCAATCGACTTTTATGCATCAATTAGAAGTTTATATTTGCAAGATAGACAACTCAAAATTCTTAATTCTGAAAAAATTACTGATACAATGGATGACAGTGATTGGGAAGAAATAGAAACAAATTAATCATTTTATTCAAATGAACTGGAGAAAATCATTAATTAAATTTTCTTTAGTTTTTAGTTTTATATTCTTATTTGCTGAAAAATCTTTTTCAACCGAACCTACCAAATTCATCCAAACTTTAGTTGATGAAGCATCAAAAATACTTGTTAACAATTCATCAAAAGAAGATAAGATCAACAAATTAAAGTCTATTGCAACAAAATCTGTAGATATTAGAGGGATTGGTTTATACACACTTGGTTCTCACAGAAAAAATTTGACTGAAAATCAAAAAAAAGAATATAACGAACTCTTTAGAGAATATTTCTTAAAAAGTTTTTCAAGCAGACTAAGTGATTATACAGATCCAAAGATAAATGTTATTTCGCAAGAAAAATTAAGTGAAAAATATACAATAGTCTCTAGCATTTTGATAGCTACAACAAAAACACCCGAAGTAAAAATAGACTGGAGAGTTTATACAAAAAATCCTGAGAAACCTTTAATAAGAGATTTAATCATTGAAGGACTAAGTCTTGCAAGAACTCAAAAAGAAGAATTTAATTCTGTTATCCAAAGTAATGACGGAGATATAAACTCTTTGTTCTTAAATCTAAGAAATTTCATTAATAATTAAATGGTGGGCCCGCCAGGACTCGAACCTGGGACCAATACATTATGAGTGTACTGCTCTAACCAACTGAGCTACAGGCCCTTGAAATCAAAATGTATTTATATCATTTTATTTTAGTTATCAATGAAGATTATCAAATAAAATTTCTATTATATATTTAAAAGTAAAACCATATACAAAATGTTAATTTTATTTGATAATATTTAAAAATGTTAAATATAAGTGAAATAAAGTTTAGTGGAAAAATAATTAATTTATTCATTTCTAGTTCTTTAGTAAGTGTTTTTATATTTGATTTGCTTACTCAGGGAGAAATTTTTAAAGATAACTTTTTTTACTCTGGCAGAACTCTATTCTCAGATCTAGTTGTTATAATTCCAAATTTAGAAGAGCTTTCTAAATGGAAATTGTTTGACTCTGAAAAAGTAAGTTCAACAGAACTTTTTAATAGATATATGAATTACCCAGTTATTTGGGTTTATATTTTTAATTTTATCTCATGGTTTGGTAATCCAGCAATTATTATAGGGGTTATTCAATTATTTATTTATATTTTATTTGCAAAAATAATTTTACTTCAGACTAAAAAAAATTTTTATCTATATCTTTTTATGCTTTT
>CACDEK010000042.1 GCA_902551735.1 uncultured Pelagibacteraceae bacterium
ATTTTATAATTTTTATTGTGCATTTTGGTGCTTACGCTGCTTATGCATTTAGATGTTTATTTACTACTAAAGCATTTGTTGACCAATACGGTATGGGCGATGGTGCAGCGATTATGACAAGGTTTTTTGGTTCAATATTTGTTGGTTCTGTTTTAATGGCAATCTATGTAGGATTTATAAGAGCTGGTGGTTTAGAAAATACATGGGCATTTTTTAATTTAATTTTTTTACAAAATGCTGCTGCTTTCATTTTTGCAATTTGGTCTCATCAAAAAGGAAACCTGGGTACAAATGAAAAAACTTCTATTGAAGGAATAATTGCACCTGGCGTTCTAACTTTATTAAGTGCAATTCTTGTCTACGGTTTAGCTGATAAGATTT
This sequence comes from uncultured Pelagibacteraceae bacterium, assembly GCA_902551735.1. Lineage (GTDB taxonomy): Bacteria > Pseudomonadota > Alphaproteobacteria > Pelagibacterales > Pelagibacteraceae > Pelagibacter. Next base: position 382 of record CACDEK010000042.1, read on the forward strand.
ACAGCTAAGCTAAATTAATTTTTTCTAAAACTTTTTCTGCACTGAGTTTTGACAAATCTGAAACCTGTATAGGTTTAAATTTTTCTCTTTCAATACTAACCTTGTAAGCTGTTGTATGAGAACCAAATAAAGTTAAACCTTTTACATTTAAATGGGCAGTCATGTGAGCTGGTCCCGTATCATTTGAAATTACAAAAGAGCTTTCTTTTATTAAGGAAGATAATTGAGAAATATCTATAGGATTGCCCTTATTCAAAATAGAAATAGCATTATATTTTTTTGCATCATTTAATTCCAAAGGTCCTGGGGCTATTACAATTTTATACTGATCTTGAAATTTATTTTTTATTAAATTAATTAGTTCATTATAGTAAGGCCATTTCTTATGATCCAAATGTGGTGAACAAAATGGGAATAGAACAATGTATTTGTCTAGATTGTATTCTTCTTTAAGATCTTTTATATCTGAACATGCCCATGAAAAATCTGGAAACATCGTATTTTTAGTAGAAAGTCCAGAAGTTTTTAATTGATGGTCGAATCTATCAAGAACTGGTTTTTTATCAAATTCTTCCTTCGTTTTATCATTTGGCAATGTTGTTTCGGAACTTGACCATTTATTTAAACCAGAATTTGGAAAAAGAATTCTTTGATAAAATTTTGTTCTAGATGAATTTTGAAGATCGTATACTTTTTGTACTTTTAATTTTTTTATATTTCTCATTAATGAATATAAATAAATTAAATTAAACCTTGATAATCTTTTATCTAAAATAACATCTGCTATAAAAGGATTTTTTTTAAAAACTTCTATATAGGGTTTTGTTGTTAAAAGATGTATTTTTTCATCTTTATGATTCTCAGAAATATCTTGAATTGCACCACAAGCTTGGGCTATATCTCCTAAAGAGCCATGTTTAATGATTAAAATATTAGACATATTTTTAACAATTTATCACAGTATAAGGTTTTATGAATAAAATTCTAGTCGAAGTATCAGTAGGTGAGCTTTTAGATAAAATTACTATTCTAGAAATAAAAAAAGAAAGAATTAAAGACTCTGAAAAACTTAAATTTATCGATAGCGAATACAATGTTTTAAGAGAACAGTTAGATAAAAATGTTAAAAATAGTGAAAAATTAAAAAATTTCTTTCAGTCCTTAAAAGAAATAAATTCAAAACTTTGGGATATTGAGGATGATAAAAGAATGTGTGAAAAAAATTCTGATTTTGGAGAAAAATTTATAAAACTTTCACGTGATGTACATTTTTTAAATGATGAAAGAGCTAAAATTAAATTAGAAGTAAATAATTTAACTGGATCAAGAATTAAAGAAATTAAAGAATATACTAATTATTAATTAGCATCTAAGACTGCATGAAGAAACTGTTTAGTTCTTTCATTTTGTGGATCTCCAAAAAGTTTTTCGGGAGGCCCTTGTTCAAAAATTTTTCCTTCATTAAAAAAACAAACACGATCTGATATTTCTCTAGCAAATCCCATTTGATGAGTTACCATTATCATCGTAAGGCTATGTTCTTTATTTAAAGATCTAATTACATTTAACACTTCCCCAACTACTTCTGGATCTAGTGCAGATGTAATCTCATCTAAAAGCATTACTTTTGGCCTCATTGCTAAAGCTCTCGCTATTGCAACACGTTGTTGTTGGCCACCAGATAGTCTGCTTGGATGTTGATCTTTTTTATCATTCAAACCAACCAATTCTAATAACTCAAGTGCTCTTGCTTCCGCTTCTTCTTTTTTCATACCAAGCACTTCTACGGGTGCTTCAACACAATTTTGTAGAGCTGTCATATGTGGAAATAAATTAAATTGTTGGAATACCATTCCAATTTTAGAACGTCTTTCTCTTAAATATTTTTCATCAGCTTCAATTATTTTTCCATTTGAATTCATGTGAGTTAGTGTTTCACCATCTAAATGAATAACTCCTCCATTAATTTTTTCTAATGTCATTAAAACTCTTAATACAGTTGTTTTCCCTGAACCAGACGGACCAATGATTGATACCATTTCATTTTTTTTAATATCTAAATTTAATTTATCCAAAACAACAAGATCACCATATTGTTTTGTTACTTCATCAAATTTTACTATAATTTCATCAGAACTTTTATTTTCCATAATCTAAATTTATTACTGTTTTATTTTTCCTTGAGCTACATTTACTTTTGTTTCTAATCTTCTGACCCACATAGCAGCTGGTACAGAAAGAATTAAAAATATTATACCAACCATTGTGTAAGGTTCCAAATATCTATAATTATAACCCCCTACAGCTGTTGCTGCATGAAATAACTCTGCAACACCGATTGTTGATAAAAGTGGTGTATCTTTAAAAATACCAACTAAATAATTGCCCATTCCTGGTATTGCTATGGGAAATGCTTGTGGCAAAACAATTCTTCTATAAGTATAAATAGTTGAGAAATTTAATGCTCTACATGCTTCCCATTGAGTTTTTGATACTCCTTCTAATGCTCCTCTATAAACTTCTGAAAGGTAAGTACCAAAATGCAAACCAATTGTAATCATGCCGCAAACCCATGCCGAAAGAGTGATGCCAAATTGAGGTAAAACGAAATACACAAAGAATAATTGTATTAGAAGTGGTGTTGAACGAATAAATTCTACTATTTCTCTATTTATTATATTTATAATTTTATATGGGGTTCTTTGACCCAACAAAAAAAACAAACCCACAACAAGAGCTATTGCGTAACCAACGCCAGCTGCAACTATAGTATTTAGTGTTGCCAACAACATTTGTGGCAAAATTTCATAAGCAAAATCCCATCTAAAACCCATTTCCATAAAATTAAGCCTTCCCCCTTCCAACTTTTCTTGCGGCTAGCACCTCTAACCACCTTAAAAAAGGAACAAGTGCTAACCTAGCCATAATATAATAAATTAATAAAGCCGTTCCAAAGCTTTGAGCAGAAAGCCAAGTAATTGAATTAATTTGTTTTGCTTCAAAAGTTAAATCAACAACTGTAACAAGCGCTACAAGTGCGGTAGCTTTTAAAAGTTCAACAGTTAAGTTTGCTGCCGGAGGCAAAATAATAGGAAATATTTGTGGAATAATAATTCTTTTTATTCTCTTTGCTGGACTAAAATTAAGTGCATGTGCCGCTTCCCATTGGCCTTTAGGCACAGCTAATATTCCAGCACGAACTATTTCTGCACCATATGCACCAAAATTCAATCCTAACGCAACAACCCCCGCAATAAATGCTTCTAAAGAAATACCAAAAAAAGGTAATACATAATAAACCCAGAACAACTGAACTAATAAAGATGTTCCTCTAAAAAATTCTATATAAACTGTTGCTGTGCCTTGAATAATTGGATTTTTGGATAAACGCATCAAACCAAAAATCATTGAAATTATTACATAAAGAATCATAGAACAGACTAGAACTTTAATTGTAGTAACTGTTCCTAATAACAGTGTTGTTCCATGCTCGGCTAAGAATGCAAAATAATTCAAAGTAAAACTCTCAAATAAACTTAAAAAAAATCAGGCGACTTTGAATTTAGTCGCCTGATAAATAATTGTATATTAATACTACTTAGTTGAGCAAGCCCACTCTGTAGTCATATCTGCTGGAGGTAGCTGTGCTTTGTCGTATCCATACTTACCAGCTCTCTCTAACATTACTGCTGGGTTGGCTAAAACTTTAGCTAGAGCTGCATTAAATGCTTCTCTAAATTCGTTATCGCTTTTTCTAAAACCAATACCAACAACATTTACAGTTTCTTTTGGCATAAGCTTAGGATCAGTGACTTCAAATGCACCACCACTTTTTTCTTCATGCTCTTTTGCACCAAAAAATGTTTGTACAGCTGCATCAGCTCTACCAGCTTTCATTGCAGCAAGAATTCCAACTTCACCTTCTACTAATAACATTTGACTATCAGGTACACCAAATTTTTTAGCAGCTTCAACAGTATTGAAACCAGTACCAGTAACAAGTGTAGCTCCTGTATCTATTACATCTTGATAGTTATTGATGTTTTTAGGATTTCCTTTTGGCACTAACATTGCATCACCAAAAACACCTATAGGATCTGAAAAGTTAATATTTGCACATCTACTTTTCAAAATGTACATACCTCCAGTTATCATATCTGAACGATCTGCGTTTATTCCAGGAATTAATCCTGACCATTCGAATACTTTTGTCTCATGCTCTGTAATTCCCATTTCTTCTAAAACAGTTAAAGCTATCATGTTAACAAATCCTAATGCTTCTCCATTGTCACCAGCATATGCCCAAGGCACTGCTGTACCAAAACCTAGTCTTAACTTATGTCCAGCTTTTAATCTTTCAGTAAGTGTTGCAGCATTAACTGAAGAAACACTAAAAAGAATAACAAGAAGGACAGTAAAAGATTTAATAAATTTTTTCATTATTTTCTCCCCTTTTAATTAATTTAAAAATAATTAAACCAAAATACTTTAAGATTGTACATAAAAAATAATTCAATCTATGGTTGATTGAGTCCAAAGTTCAAAATGAGTTTTTTTTACAATTCAATTTTATTGCCAACATCAATTTTTCCATTTTCTAATGCTGTTAAATATAACCCCATGTCAAAATGGTCATAATTTTTTTTTAAAGATTTAAGCAAATTTAATGAATTATCGTCTGTTTTTGGTTTAAGATTTATAGCAACACATCTAGGAATATTTTTTTCAACTCTAAAAGATACATTGTTAATTTTTATTATTTTATTGATCCATTTTCTTTCTTCCCATGGACCTACGCCATCTATATAAAAGTTTCCTCTAAATCTTTGGAATTCAACCTTCTCATTAATTTTTTTCTCAAAGTCTTTAATACTATTAAGATTAATTAAAGATATTGAATTAAATACTTTATTAGAACTTGAAGTGTCATAAAAGGGAAAATTTTTATTTTTTAAAAGAAAAATTGGTTTCAATAGTGATTTTTCTAACTCTGACAATTTATCAGAAAGTAAAGATCTTTCCTCTAGGTTATCAGGATTAACTGCAATTATTTCTTTATCCTGACAAGTTAAAGTTAATTTTTTATTGTCGTAATTAAAGTTGTATTTATTTAAAACAGGTGAATTTTTCAAAGTTAAAAAAAAATTTAACTTCCTCTCATTGGGATTTTTTTCAATAGAATTTGCTTTTTCAAAATCAATACCTCTAGAAAAAGTAAATATTCTATCATTTGACATACCTTGGTCTTTTTTTACATTACATGACTTTACACTTTGAAAAGATAAT
>CACDEK010000043.1 GCA_902551735.1 uncultured Pelagibacteraceae bacterium
AAAAGAAAAGAAGAGAGAAAAATATTAATGGTAATTTCTGATGGAGCTCCAGTTGATGACTCGACTCTATCTGTAAATTCTGGAGATTTTTTAGAGAAGCACCTAAAAAGAATAGTAAAATTTGTTGAAACAAAAACTGATATTGAAGTATTAGCAATTGGAATTGGTCATGATGTAAAACGTTACTACAGCAAAGCTATCAAAATTACTGATGTACAAGAGCTAGGAGATGTAATGGTTAGCGAATTAAGTGGGCTATTTGAAAATAAAACTAAGCTTAATTAAAGATTATTTAAATCTTTATTTGCCCATTTTATTAAAACTTCAGCACCTTTGTTATTTATAGAGTTTTGAAATTTTACCGTAGCTAAGTTTTTTTCTAATAAAGTTTTCCCAATAAAAGTTCCAAGTCCTAATCCATATTTCGAAATATTTTTTTGATTAACAGTCCTTATATAGGGCTCCCCTAATCTATGTTTATCTATCAAGTCTTTTGGAAATCCAGGGCCATCATCCCTTATAATTACTTCGGTAATTTTTTTATCACTAGTTATAAATATTTCTATTTTTTTTTTACTAAATTTATTTGCGTTACCTATAAAATTTCTAAGACCATACATAATTTCAGAAGACTTATGAGATTTTATTGGATTTTCATGAAGCTCTAAATTAATAGTAAATTCTTTATCACTAATTTCCTGAAAAGATCTCACAATTTCGTTAATATAATCTTGTAAAGAAAAATTATAATCTATGAAGTCATCATCTATTCTTGGATTTAAAGATAATTTTTTAAGAATTTCTCTACACCTGTTGCTTTGACTTACTAGCAAATCAAGATCTTTTTTAATTTTTTTATTATCTCCAAATTCTTTTTGCAATTCTTTAACTGTCAACAAAATTGTAGAAAGAGGAGTGCCGAGAGAATGTGCGGCTGCAGCTGCTTGACCACCTAGTGAAAGAAGTTCATTTTCTTGTGCCATTAGTTCCTGAATTTTATCATATGCTTTTTTTCTTATTCTACTTTCCGCTCCAAATTTAACACCAAAGTAAACCAAAAATATCATTCCTATAGAAGTAGAAATTGGAATAGCATATAAATAATAATCTGGGGCATGAAAATGTAGGTCCCCCGGATGAGGCAGTGGATAATAAAAAAAACTTAAAAAAATTAAATTTAAAATTGTTAATACAACTAAGAGAATTGAACTAAAAATACTTATATATTGCGAAGAAAATACTGCAGGTATTATTATTAAAAAGATAAAGGGGTTAGTGATTCCTCCAGTATAAAAAAATAAAAAACCTAATTGTATAATATCAAAAACTAAATATGTTGTAGAAATTAAACTAGTAAGTTGATTTTTTTTAATTCTAAATTGTAAATAAAAATTAGTTATAACGCTAAGAAAAATTATTGAAATACAAATAGTATAATTAAATTTAAATTTTAATATAAATTCAACAATTAAAATTGCAAACAATTGACCAATGTACGCTATCCATCTAAGATTAACATAAGTTGATTTATTAAGTGAGTAAAGATTTGAAGTTTCAGAAAACTTCATTTTTTAAATATCTAAATTTGCAACATTGATTGCATTAGCAACAATAAAATCTTTTCTTAAAGCAACATCATTGCCCATTAAAGTATGTATAATTTTTTGATCATCTTTAGGATTTTTAGAATATTCTACTTGAAGAAGATTTCTCGTTTCTGGATTTAAAGTTGTACTCCATAACTCTTCGGGATTCATTTCTCCAAGTCCTTTAAATCTTTGAATGCTTAATTTTGATTTTTCTTCTTCATAAATTTTTTCATAATCTTTTGAACCTTTTTTATATTTTTTAAAATCTTTAGAATTTTTTAAAATATATTTTTCAAGTTCTTTTTCATCTTTAATGTAATATGATTTTGATCCTTTATTAATCTTAAATAAAGGTGGTTGAGCTAAATAAACGTGTCCTTCTTCAATAAGTTTGTTAAATGGTCTGTTGTTAAAAAAAGTTAATAAAAGTGCTCTTATATGAGAACCATCTACGTCAGCATCAGTCATTATTATTATTTTTTCATATCTTAGATCTTTTTCAGGTTCAATTTCGTCCATTTTAGGATCGAGTCCTAATGCATTTATCAATGTGATAATTTCACTTGAAGAAATCATTTTTGATAAAGTTTTAGTTTTTAGATCAGAATTATTTCCATTTTTTTTTGAACCATTAGCATCAACATATGTGTTTAATATTTTTCCTCTAAGTGGTAAAACTGCTTGGTTTTCTCTATTTCTTCCTTGTTTTGCAGAACCTCCAGCTGAATCTCCTTCGACAATGAATAATTCCGTTCCTCTTTGAGATGAAATTTGACAATCAGCTAATTTTCCTGGAAGACCAGTTAATTCTAAAGCACCTTTTCTTCTAACATTTTCTCTCGCTTTTCTTGCAACATCTCTTGCTAATGCAGCCTGAATAACTTTTAATAAAATTATTTTTGTTACTGAGGGATTTTGATCAAACCATATAGATAATTTTTCATTTATTATTGTTTCAACTATAGGTCTTACTTCTGATGATACTAACTTGTCTTTAGTTTGAGATGAAAATTTTGGATCAGGAATTTTAATCGATAAAACACATGTAAGCCCTTCCTTTATATCGTCACCTGAAATTGAAAGTTTATTTTTTTTTAATAAATTATTTTCTGTAGCATATTTATTTATAACTCTAGTTAATGCACTCCTAAAACCTAATAAGTGTGTGCCTCCATCTTTTTGAAAAATATTATTTGTATAAGAGTTTACATCCTCACCATAACCAGCATTCCATTTTAAAGAACATTCAACTAAAACATCATTTTTTTTTCCTTCGATAAATATTGGTTTTTTAAACAAATCGTTTCCATTTTTATTTTGAAGTTTTTCTTTTTTTTCATCTAAGTAATCAACAAATTCAAGAATTCCACCTTCATATTTAAAATCTATTTTTTTATCTTTTTTCTGGCTAAAATCATTTATGAAAATCTTTATACCTTTATTGAGAAAAGCAAGCTCTCTCATTCTTTTTTGAATTATATTTAAACTAAATTTTGTTGATGAAAAAATTTCTTTCGAAGGTAAAAAATTTATTTTTGTACCTGTGTTTTTAGATTTACCTATAATTTTAAGAGGTGATTTAGCCTTACCATTATCAAACTCGATAAAATATTTTTTCCCGTCTCTTTCTATTTCAAGTTTAAGTTTTTCTGATAAAGCATTAACAACTGACACTCCAACGCCATGCAAACCTCCAGATACTTTGTAAGAATCATGGTCAAATTTTCCTCCCGCATGCAATTGGGTCATTATAACTTCAGCTGCAGATTTTTTTTCTCCCTTGTGCATATCAACTGGTATACCTCTGCCATCATCTTTAACACTTATTGTATCATCTGAATTAATATCAATCTGAATATTTTTACAGTAACCAGCTAATGCTTCATCTATGGAGTTGTCTACAACTTCATAAACCATATGATGTAACCCTGTACCATCATCAGTATCTCCAATATACATTCCAGGTCTTTTTCTTACAGCCTCTAAACCCTTTAGTACTTTAATTGAGTCTGCCTGATATGAAGAATTACCTGTTTTTTTTGTCATTTTTTAATTTTTTGGAAAATATAACTGTATCATTTTTACTCAATTAAATAAAATATGATAAAAGGTGTATGTCGAAAAAGTGTTGATATTTAATAATAATATTAGATTTTTAAATTTATTTTTCTAATTTGTTATTTTTTATAAAAACTATCATTTTTTAACTGACAAAGTGGCAAATTTGTAAAAAATCAATTTATGAAAAAAACTTTAGTTATTATAGCTGCTAGAGGCATGGGTGATTTAATATATCATTTGCCATTATTAAGATCATTGTATCAAAGCTACAATAATAAATTAGTTATTATTTCAAATAAAGTAAACCATTCTAAAGAAGTTTATAAATATGAAACTTTCTATGAAAAAATTATATATTTTGACAACACAAGATTTTCTCCAATAAAGACAATAAATTCAATTTTACATTTAAAGAATTTAATTAATCAATATCATGCAGATCAATTAATACTTACTGCAAGCCCTAGAAGACTTATGGCGCCAGTCTATTTATCTAATGCAAAAAAAAAAATTATTTTTGGAGAAGGAAATTTTTTATTTACAAAAGATAAAAAATATCAACATTTAACTCATGCTGAAAAAATTATGAAATATACAAATGATTTAGAATTGCCAATTAAAGATGAAAGTTTCTTTTTGAATGCAAATCAACTCAAAAAAGAAGATGCTAAAGAAAATAATAAAATTAATATTTTTGTCGCTCTAGACTCACATCACGATCAGAACAATTGGGGAGTCGATAATTATATTGAAATAATTTCAAAAATAATTTTTCACAATGTGAATATATTTATAAATTTTTCACCTAATAAATTACATTTTTTAGAAAAAATACCTAAAACAATTAGTGAATCAAAAAAGATTCATTTTACTTATAATAAAAGTATTTTAGAAATTATGAATATAATTAACTCATGTCAGTTTGTTATTGGAAACGAAACTGGACCAATATGTCTAGGAGCATCTTTAAAAAAAGAAGTTCATGCAGTTTATCTACCAATACATACTAGACCCGAAAGTCAAATTATAAGTAATAATTCTTTCTATTATAATGCTGACAAAGAACAGGATACAACTATAATTGAAAAAATTACAAACTGTATTTTAAAAAAAATAAATAATTAAATAAAATGTATTTTAAAAAAACAAGTTCTTATAAGTCATTTATTAAAAGTAAATATTTATCACTTAAATATAAAAATTATTTTTATATTTACGATAAGTTATTTCATAAATATAAAAATAAAAATATAACTTTTGTAGAAATTGGTGTTTTTTCTGGTGGTTCATTGTTCATGTGGAAAAATTTTTTTGGAAAAAAAGCTAAAATAATTGGTATTGATTTAAATCCTGACTCAAAAAGATTTGAAAAATATGGTTTTCAAATATTTATTGGAGATCAGAGTAAAGATTCTTTTTGGAAAAATTTTTTTAAAAAAGTTGGTAAAGTTGATATAGTTTTAGATGATGGAGGTCATACAAACTATCAACAAATTATTACTACAAATTGTTGTATACCTAACATCAAAGATAATGGCATGTTGGTAGTAGAAGATGTACATACTAGTTTTATCAGCAATAAATGGCATAATCCTAGCAAATATTCTTATATTAATTACTGCAAAAAATTAATTGAAGATATTAATTCAAGATACCCTGGCC
>CACDEK010000044.1 GCA_902551735.1 uncultured Pelagibacteraceae bacterium
GCGTTAATATTGCGGCTGCAGACAAATTTGTTAGATTTATATCAAAATTATCAAGGAAAAATAATAAAAACATAGGGGCTTTTGGTTCAATAACAAACATACCAAAATATATTAAAAAACCAAAGTTAGTAGCTACTACTGACGGTATCGGTACAAAAGTTGAAATAGCAAATATTTTAAAAAAATATAACACTATTGGTATTGACTTGGTGGCAATGTGTGTAAATGATTTAATAGTCCAAGGTGCGAAACCTCTAATATTTCTAGATTATATTTCAATAAATAAAATTAATTTAAAAAAATTAAAATCAATAATGAGGGGTATTATTAAAGGTTGCAAAATTTCAGATTGCGAATTAGTTGGTGGAGAAACAGCAGAAATGCCTGATACATATGAAAAAGGCAAATTTGATATAGCTGGATTTTCTGTGGGAGTTGTAGCACAAAAAAAAATTCTTAAAAAAAAAATAAAAAAAAACAATTTAATTTTAGCAATTCCATCAAATGGAATTCATTCTAATGGATACTCTCTAGTTAGATATATTTTAAAAAAAAATAAAGTTGATTTAAAAAAAAATAAATTTCTCAAAAAAGAACTAATAAAACCAACAAAGATTTATGTAAAAGAAATTTTAAACTTAACAAAATTTAACTTGATAAATGCATGTGCGAATATTACGGGTGGAGGAATATCCGATAACATTAAAAGAATCATACCTAACAAATTGACTGCAAACATAAATTTAAGCAGTATAAAAACTAATAAAATATTTAAATGGTTAAAAAATAATAACATTAAAGATAGCGAAATGCTTAAAACATTTAATTGTGGTGTCGGTTTTTGTATTATAATTGAAAAAAAAAATTTAAAAAAAGTAAAAAATTTTTTTAATAAAAAGTACGAACCATACATCATAGGTAAAATTTCATCAGGCAAAAATAAAATTAAATTCTATGAAAAAATTAACTGGTCTAAATAAATACAAAACTGCTGTTTTTATTTCTGGAACGGGTTCAAATCTAAAAAATTTAATTAAATTTTCTATAAAGAAAAACTCACCTATATCAATAAATTTAGTGGTTTCTAGCAATAAACTAGCCAAAGGTCTAAAGTATGCGGATAATAAAAAAATACATAAAGTAGTATTTAATTATTTAAAGCAAGAAAAAACAGAGAAAAAAATTTTAAATATTTTATTTAAAAAAAAAATAAAACTTATTTGTCTTGCTGGTTTTATGAAAATTTTATCAAAAAATTTTATAAAAAAATTTAATGGTAAAATATTAAATATTCATCCTTCTTTACTTCCAAAATACAAAGGTCTCAATACTCATGAAAGAGCTTTAATAAATGGTGAAAAATTTTCTGGCTGCACAGTGCATTACGTATCAAATCAATTAGATTCTGGTAAAATTATTTTACAAAAAAAAATTAAAATTAAAAAAAATGAATCTATATTTACTTTAAAAAATAAAATTCTTAAGGAAGAACATAAACTTTATCCTAAAGCTATAAAAAGAGTTTTATCTAATCTTTGAAAAAAAAACTAATTTCTTTTTGTGCATTTTCTAAACTGTCGGAACCATGAACAGAGTTTTTATCTATGGAAATGCCATATTTTTTCCGAAGTGTCCCCTCTTCAGCATTTTTTGGGTCTGTAGCGCCCATTAATTCTCTATTAGCGGTCACTCCATTTTCCTTCTCTAAAATCATTACTACTATTGGCCCTGAAGATAAATAATTGCATAAATCGTTATAAAAAGGTTTTGTTTCATGCACTTTATAAAACTGTTCTGCATCAGATTTTTCTAACTTAATTTTTTTTTCTTTTTTTATAATAAAATTATTATTTTTAAATTCATCTTTAATTTCTTCTACAAGGTTTCTTTCTACAGCATCAGGTTTAATAATTGATAGGGTTTGTTCTAAATTACTCATAATTATCCTCTACAAATTGATTTAATAGCCTTACACCATAACCTGTAGCACCACCTGTATTTAAAGCACCTGCATATTTTGAAAAAGCCATTCCAGCTATATCAAGATGAGCCCAAGGAGTTTTGTTAATAACAAATCTTTGTAAAAATTGTGCTGCAGTTGTTGATCCAGCGCCACCAACATAATTAATATTTTGCATATCTGCATTTTTAGAGTTTATCAGTTTGTCAAAGTTTTTGTGAAGTGGCATTCTCCATAATTTTTCATCAACCTTTTCACCAGCTTCAAGTAATTGTTTTGATAGTTTATCATCGTTAGAAAAAAGACCAGCATACTCTGAACCCAAAGAAACAATGATAGCCCCAGTTAAAGTTGCTAAATCAACCATGAATTTAGGTTTAAATTTTTTTTCAGTAAAAGTTAAAGCATCTGCTAAAACTAATCTACCTTCAGCGTCAGTATTTAATACTTCTATAGTTTTTCCGCTATAAGATTTTACAATATCACCTGGTCTTTGAGCATTTCCACTTACCATATTCTCAACAAGACCTACTACACCAACAGCATTAATTTTTGCTTTTCTTAAAGCTAAAGTTTTCATTAAACCTACTACAGCAGCTGAGCCTGCCATATCATAAGTCATATCTTCCATAAATCTTGCTGGTTTTAGTGAGTAACCACCAGTATCAAAACAAACTCCTTTTCCAACAAATGCTAAAGGGTTTGATTTTGTTTTATTTCCTTTCCATTCAATAGTTACAAGATAAGAACCTCTTACGCTTCCTTGCCCAACTCCTAATAAAGCATTACATCCTAATTTCTTTAATTTTTTTTGATCATAAACTGTAACTTTTAATCTATGCTTTTTTAACTTAATTAATCTTTTCGCATATTCATCTGGATGCAAAATATTTCCAGGCTCCGATACTAAGTCTCTAGTGAAAAATGTTCCTTCTTCTAAAGCTTTAAATTTTAATGTATTTTTTTTTGATAAAGCATTTTGCTTTCCAATTAAATTAACTGTTATAATATTTTTAATTTTTTTTGATTTGTATATATTAAATTCATACGACTTTAATTTAAGTCCATGCATAAAACGACCTATAAAATCTTTTCCAGGTTTAATTTTTACACTTTCTGCGAATATATAGACATCACTAAATAAATTTTTTTTTATAAAACTGTAAAATTCTGCACCTAAGCTTTCTACACCAGAACCTTTTAAATCTTTTTTTAAAGATATTAATATAAGAGTAGTTTTTTCGCTTATATTTAATGAAATAATATTTTCCTTATTTTTTTTTTTATTTTTTAAAATTTTTTGAACATAAGAAACTTCATTTTTTGATAAAAAATCCCTCGTATTGTCCATTTGAAATTTGTCTTCAGTAAATAAAGCAATTACACCTGGATTGCTTGATTTAGCCCTATTTTTATTGATAACTTGAACAGTCATTGATTTTAAAATATATACTTGTAGTTGAAAGTATATAATTGCTATTAGATGTAATTTCAATGAAAAAATTGATTTTTAGAAAATTTGCTAAAGACGTTTTCCAATTTTTTTTACTATTATCTATAAGTTTTTCGTTAATTGTTTGGGTTATACAAGCTGTTAATTATCTAGATATAGTAACCGAAGATGGTCATGGGTTTAAAGTATATTTTTTGTATACTTTGTTAAGCTTGCCTAAAATCTTCAGTAAAATTCTTCCTTTTATATATTTTGTAAGCTTATTTTATATAATATTAAAATATGAAAATGAAAATGAGTTAATTATTTTTTGGACCATAGGGATAAAAAAAATTGATTTTGTAAAAGTTTTATTAAAATTTTCTTTTTTTTACTTAATGCTACAACTTATATTCACCACATATTTTGTTCCAATGTCTTTAGACAAAGCAAGGTCATATATTAGATCATCAAATGTAGATCTTTTTTCTTCATTAATTCAAGAGAAAAAATTTATTGATGCCGTAAAAAATTTAACAATTTTTGTTGAAAAAAAAGATAGAAATGGAAATTTGAAAAATATTTTTTTAAAAGAAAGAATTGGAAAAAAAGAATATCAAACAATAATTGCTAAAGAAGGAAAATTAATTAAAAGTAATTCTAAAAGTTCGCTTATATTATTTGATGGAAAAATTATCAATAATAATGACCAAACAATAAATTCTTTTAAATTTACAAAAACAGAAATTAATCTTTCAAGATTTGGAACTAATACGACCACCTATCCAAAAATCCAAGAAGTAAAATCTTATGATATTTTAACTTGTATAATAAAATTAAAAAATATTAACAATAATTTTATTTCAAATTTTTTTAAAAATGACAAATTATTAAAAAATTGCATACCAGAAAATTTGGATGACACTTTCCAAGAAATTTTTAAAAGATTTATTTCACCATTATATTTAATAACATTATCTTTGATTGCTTGTTTAATTATAATTAAATCAAAAGATGATTATGAATATTTTAAGTATAAGTTTATATTATTTATACTTGGTGTATTTGCTATAATAATTTCAGAAACTTCTATAAAATATTCTTCAGAAAATACTTTTAATAATTTTTATATACTATCTTTGCCTTTATTGCTTGTGATAGCTATTTACTTATATTTAAATACAAAACTAAAAAAAACAAATTTAATTAATCAATGATTTTAAACACTTATAGAAAATATATTTTAAATTTATTCTCAAAAACTTTACTTGAAGTTGTTTTAATTTTTTTTTCATTAATACTAATTATAAATTTATTTGAAGAGATGAATTTTTTAAAAGACCATAATGTAAGCAGTTACTATCCAGTTTTTTTATCTTTGCTTAATGCGCCATCAATTATTTTTGATATACTACCCTTTATCTTTTTAATTTCCACTTTGTTGTTTTTTATTAAACTTATAAACAAAAATGAGTTATCTATTTTTAAATTTACAGGAATAACAAACAGTCAAATTTTAAGTATCATCGTAATTTTTTCTTTTCTAATCGGAATATTTTTAATTTTTGCTTTTTATACTTTTTCATCAAAACTTAAGAGTCAATATTTATTAAATAAAAATAAATTTACATCTGATAATAAATATTTAGCAGTTATAACTGAAAACGGTTTATGGATTAGAGACGA
>CACDEK010000045.1 GCA_902551735.1 uncultured Pelagibacteraceae bacterium
TGGAATGTGAAAGATCTGTAACTGCAAAATCACTTTCATTTAATTTATTAGGTAAAATATTTAATAAATCTTTTTTTGTTGAAACTAAAAGCCAATTTTTTGGGCCGCACCATAAAATTCTAGTTTCGTTATTGTAAGTTACACTCATCACGTCATCGCTCAATTTAATTCCATCAATATCTGTATCGTTTTTGTTAAATGAAGAATTTTTATATTGGACAATTTGAACAATTAATAAATTTTTTATTTCAGAAATTTTTAATAGTTCATTTTCATTTTTATCCTCGTAATCTCCAAAAAAACCCTTTACATGTACTTTTTCTAAGGCAGATATTGATTTCATGATCTAACCCTCTCGCCTTTAGGATCTACATAATGAGAAGATACAATCTCAACAGCTATTGATTTATTTTTTAATGGTGACAAGGCAAATAATTTTTGTCCTATCATATTTTTTCCATCTTTTAAAATAGCTAAGGAAAAAGGATTATTATACTCGACGCTCCAACATGAGGCTGAAATATGTCCTAATTTTTTATTTGGTAGTTTTGCGTCTTTTTCTTTAACCAAATGTGAACCTTCTGGAATGCTAGTTTTTTTGTCAATTGGAATTACTCCTACAACTTTTTGCCTATCTTCTGCAGTAAAAGCTTTTCTATTTAAAGATCTTTTTCCAATAAAATCTTTCTTTTTACTCACTAATCCCTGTAAGCCATTGTCATAAGGAATCGTCCTACCATCTAATTCTGAGCCAGCTACATGCCCCATTTCTATTCTAAGAGTTGATAAAGCTTCAGTTCCATATGGCTGAATTAAAAATTCCTTTCCAAGATCTATTATTTTTTCCCACATATAATTTCCATTGTCAGACTCAACATTAATTTCAAAAGCAAGTTCACCGGAAAAAGAAATTCTAAAAATTCTTGCATGAATACCAAATAAATTTCCTTCTACAAACCCCATGAAAGGCAATCCTTCATTTGAAACATCTGTATTTGGAAACAATTTTTGCAATAATTTTCTAGAATTTGGGCCTGCGATTGCTGCTCCTGCCCATTGTTCAGTTGTAGAAACTACATTAACATTTAATTCTGGCCAAATAATTTGTAAATAATATTCTAAATGAGATAATACATTTGCTGCTTGAGCTGTTGTAGTAGTCATATGGTAATGATTTTCTGAAATCCGCGTTGTTGTTCCATCATCCATTACTATTCCATCTTCTCGAAGCATTACTCCATATCTAGCTTTGCCAACAGGTAATTTTAACCAAGCGTTTGTATAAACTCTATTTAAAAACTCGGCAGCATCAGGTCCTTTAACGTCAATTTTTCCTAATGTTGTTACATCACAGACACCTACATTTTTCCTAACGTTTGCTGCTTCTCTTTTTGAAGCTTCAAATAAACCCTCATTTCCTCTTTTATAATATCTAGGTCTTAACCAAATACCTGCATCGACAAAAATTGCATTATTTTTTTCATGCCAAGCATGCATTGGAGATTTTCTAGTTGGTTTAGAGTGTTTTCCAACTTCTCTTCCTACTATTGCCCCAATGGTAATAGGAGTATATGGTGGTCTAAATGTAGTATGACCAACCGAAGGTACAATTTTATTTTCTAAACTTGAAACAAGTTGCAATCCATTAAGATTACTTGTTTTACCTTGATCTGTTGCCATTCCAAGAGTTGTATATCTTTTAACATGTTCTATTGATCTATAACCTTCTCTTAAAGCTAGTTCTACATCTGCAACTGATACATCGTTCTGAAAATCCAAAAATCTTTTATATTTTTTTCCTTTTGGTAAAGGAACACACCAAAATTTATCATGTTGAGTATGCTTTTTTTCTAAAACTTGTGGGGCTGAAATCTTTTTATCACCATTTGTTATTTTTTTTGATATTTTATAACCTTCTTCAAAAGATGT
The DNA here is from genome assembly GCA_902551735.1 of uncultured Pelagibacteraceae bacterium. Classification (GTDB taxonomy): domain Bacteria; phylum Pseudomonadota; class Alphaproteobacteria; order Pelagibacterales; family Pelagibacteraceae; genus Pelagibacter. The sequence goes on from CACDEK010000045.1 coordinate 1,930, forward strand.
TTTTAAAGTATCTGCTAAATTAAATACACCATTTGCAGAACCTAATGTTACTTCGTTTTGTTTTGATTTGTCAGGGATAAATGCATCTATCTTGTCGTTAAATTTTGTTTTATTGCCTGACTGAGATGCCAAATGTATCGTGGGAGTCCAAAACCCTGAAACGCATATACAGTCACAACTTATATTTTCTATTTTGCCCAAATCTTTTTTATCTAGAGAAATTTTTGCAATTTCAGCTGATTTTACTTTTTTATAACCTTTTGAAGCTACAACTACATATGAAAATTTTATTTCTATTCCCATACTTTTTGCCTCATTTATAATTTCTGATTCCGGATTAGTTCTGCTGTCTAAAACAATTGGCCAAATTCCATTTTTTTTAAATTCTATTGCAGTTTCATAAGCACTATCATTATTTGTAAATATTATAGGTTTTTTACCAACTAAAACTCCGTAAACCTTTAAATATTCTTTTGCTGCAGATGCTAAAACAACTCCCGGAGTATCATTGTTACCAAAGACAATTGGTCTTTCAATTGATCCAGATGAAATAATAACTTCTTTAGCTCTTATGTACCAAAGTCTTTGTTTAGGACAATATTTTTTTGATTTTGGTAAATGATCAGTTACTCTCTCAGACATAACTAACATATTATGATCATAGTAACCAAAAACTTGGGATCTATTTTTTACTTTTACATTTGGCATCTCTTTAAGCTCAGCTATTATATTTTCAGCCCACTCTTTGCCGGTTTGATTTCCTATATTCACCTCACTAGTTAATAAACTTCCTCCAAATCTTGGTTTGTCTTCAGCAAGAATAACATTTGCTCCATTTTTTGCTGCAGAGTATGCGCTTGCTAAACCTGAAGGACCTGATCCAGCTACTAATAAATCACAATATTCATATTTATGTTCATATCTTTCTTTATCGTGATTTATTGATGCTACCCCAAACCCTGCTGCCCTTCTGATAAATGGCTCATAAATTCTATGCCAAAAACTCTTGGGCCACATAAAAGTTTTGTAATAAAAACCTGCTGGAAAAAATATATTTAAAAAATTGTTTATTGCTCCTAAATCAAAATTTACATTTGGAAAACAATTAACACTTTTAGCTTCTAATCCTTCAAAGAGCTCTTGTTCGGTAGCTCTACAATTTGGGTCTGTTTCTCCATTTCTGTATAACTGAACTATTGCATACGGTTCATCGACACCCGCACCAAAAAAACCTCTTGGTCTATGATATTTAAAACTTCTTCCAACAAGATGAATACCATTAGCAATTAAAGCAGATGCAATGGTATCTCCTTCATAACCAAAATATTTTTTTCCATTAAATTTGAATGAAATTTTTTTACTTCTATTAATTAAACCTATTTTATTTAATCTAAATTCTTGAGACATGCTAAATTTCTTCCTTAATTTTAGCCGTTTTAAAAATTTCATGAGTAACTGTATCTCTTTGAACTTTAAACCATTGTCTACATCCAGAAATATGATGCCAAAGCTCTAAATGTTTTCCTCTTGGACTTTTTCTCAAATAAACAAAAGTATCCCATTCTTGATCAGATACTTCTTTATTTAATTCAGGTCTTTTAACTGTTGCGTCGCCACCGTATGCAAATTCATTTTGAGATCTAATTCCGCAATAAGGGCATTTAATATGTAGCATTTATGAAATCCAAGTTTTTGTTCCAAGTCCTTTTTCGTCTATTAAATGTCCAGTATTAAATCTATTTAAACTAAATCCTGCATTTAATTCATGAACTTTATCTTGAGCTATTGTATGTGCAAAAACCCATCCTGATGCAGGTGTTGCTTTAAAACCTCCGTAACACCATCCACAATTTAGATATAATCCTTCGATATGTGTTTTGTCTATAATAGGAGATCCGTCCATGGACATATCCATAATCCCTCCCCAAGTTCTTAACATTTTTAATTTACTTAAGAATGGAAACATTGCAATTCCTTCCGTTAAGACATGTTGTAAAGTGGGCAAGTTTCCTCTTTGAGCGTAACTATTGTAACCATCTAAATCCCCACCCATAACCATTTCTCCTTTATCTGATTGACTACAGTAAAAATGCCCAGCTCCAAAAGTAACAACATGATCTAATATTGGTTTAATAGGTTCAGAAACACATGCTTGTAGTAAGTGAGTTTCTATAGGTAAAGTTATATTTAACATTTCTGCAAGCACTGAAGTGCTACCAGCAACACAAAGTCCTACTTTTTTTGCTTTAATATTGCCTCTTGATGTTTTTATACCTTTTATTTTTCCATTAACTACGTCAAAGCCATTTACTTCACAGTGTTGAATAATATCTACACCCATTGAATCTGCTTGACGAGCATAACCCCAAGCAACAGCATCATGTCTTGCAGTACCTCCACTAGGTTGCAACAAACCACCAAATATTGGAAACCTAACATCATCAGAAAAATCTAGCATTGGAACTATTTTTTTTACTTCTTCTCTTCCTAATAGGACTGCATCAATTCCATTCAGCTTCATAGAATTTCCTCTTCTTGAATAAGCATTCATTTGAGCATCTGAATGTGCTAGATTAATTATTCCTCTTGGTGAATACATTACATTGAAATTTAAATCTTGGCTCATTCTTCTCCACAAATCCATACCCTTTTCATAAAACAATCCGTT
>CACDEK010000046.1 GCA_902551735.1 uncultured Pelagibacteraceae bacterium
AACATTACGTTTGGAAATAATGCAACATATTCTGCAATATGTTGTTTATTTTTAGGCCAATTAGGAAAACATGGAAATTTTTCCTTACCTTTAAGTCTTGGATTATAAACTGTTGTTCCTTGGCCAGCAAAACGATTTGGTAAACCTTGTATGTGATAATGATCTTCAATTTTTGAATAAGAATTTAAACCAGGATGAACCCACGGTAAATGATAACTCTCACAATAATTTTCAATTGCAAATTTCCAATTACAATTTGCTTTTAATTGAAAATATCCATAATCACTAGAGTGTGAAATTAATTTTCTATCTTTCTCTGGCCAAAATTTTGACCATCTATCATTAAGTGGTTTAATATATTTCTCAAACGGAATTTCGTTATTGCTTATATTTATCATTATTAAATCTAGCCAAACTGTGGATCTAATTTCTTTTAAACCACTATCTAGCTTATTAAAATCTTTTGCATTGTGTTTGTTCATGCCTCCAATATGTGGAGTAGCAATCAAATTACCTTCTGTATTGTAAGCCCATGAATGATAAGGACATCTTATTGCATTTTTGATATTGCATGCTTTTTGTAATATTTTGTAACCTCGATGGCTACAAACGTTATGAAAAACTCTAATTTTGTTTTTCTTATCTCTTAAAATTATAATTGGTAAATCAAGCAGATTAAAAGGTTTTGCATCACCTTTATTTGGTACTGAGCTTGCTGCTCCTACGACTACCCATTTATCTTCAAATAGCTTCTTTCTTTCAATTTTTGTATATTCTTGGCTGATATAACATTCATTTGGAAGACCATGAGATTCTGCTATGGGTCTACTGACAACGTCTAACTTTGCTTTGTCTATTAGTTTATATATCGACCCGTTACTCTTACCATTAACCATATAAAATCTTACCATTGGTAAAGCTTTTAGCAACAAATTTCAAATAGTCTCATCTAATGAATTTTGTAGACAGTTTTTTTAAAATAGATAATTATCCTGCAATGAATTTCTCAATAGAAATTGGTCCTCATACTGACCTGGAAACTTTGCCTTCTTTAAAGGATGTTTATATTACTCTTTTGCCAGGTGGAGATTATGTGGAAACAGCTAAAAAAGCTGGAGATTTAGTTAAAAAAGGTTTTAATCCAGTGCCTCATTTTCCAGCTCGTTCAATTACAGATGAGGCTCAGTTAAATGACTATGTTTCAAGATGTAAAGATTTAGGTGTTAAACAAGCCCTGGTTATAGGTGGAAGTAGAGATCCTTTGGGAGTTTTTGATAGCTCAATTCAGATTTTAGAAACAGGATATTTTGACGGACTTAAGATAGGAATCGCTGGACATCCCGAGGGGAGTCCTGATATATCGGATTCCAACTTAGAAAAAGCTATGAAAGATAAAAAGCCTTACGCAGATTATATAGTAACCCAATGGTTATTAGATTCTCAAAAAATCATAGACTTTGTTTCTAAACAAACAATACCAGTTCATATTGGAATTACTGGGCCACTAAAAATTACTAGCTTAATAAAATTTGCTAATATTGTAGGTGCAAAAAATTCCTTAAATTTTCTTAAATCTAATTTTAGCAAGGCATTAGATTTAATGAAGCCTAAAGACCCTAATGATTTAATTGGGAAAGTTAAATCGCATACTGATTTCTTCCACATTTATACATTCGGCGGCTTGAAGGAAACTAACAAGTGGTTGATGGAGAATAAATATGTCTAATGAATTTGACTATAACAAAGTAAAACAAGCAACGTCAGTTGATCAATCTGATAGAAATGTACCTTATAATTTAAGGCAAAGCGGACCAACAAAAGTTGAAATGTTAATTTCAACAAGAGTGAGAAAAAATGCATACTGGCATCTTTCAATGAAAGCAGGATGTTGGAGAGCCACGGTTTACAATAGAGTTTACCACCCAAGAGGATATGTAAAACCTGAAGATGGTGGCGCAATGGTTGAGTATGATGCAATTGTAAACCATGTTACTATGTGGAATGTTGCATGCGAAAGACAAATAAGAGTTAAAGGTCCTGATGCTGAAAAATTTACTGATTATGTAATAACGCGTGATGCAACTAAAATTTCTCCGATGAGAGCAAGATACGTAATTTTATGTAATGCTTATGGTGGAGTATTAAATGATCCAATACTTTTAAGAATTTCTAAAGATGAGTTTTGGTTTAGTTTATCAGATAGTGATATAGGACTTTATTTGCAAGGTGTTAATGCTGATGAAAGATTTAATGTTGAAATAGATGAAATAGATGTAAGTCCAGTTCAAATTCAAGGTCCTAAATCGAAAGCTTTAATGCAAGATCTTTGTGGAGACCAAGTTGATTTTGATAATATGCCATTTTATGGATTAGCTGAGGCCAAAGTTGGTGGTAGAGATTGTGTAATTTCTCAATCTGGTTTTTCTGGTGAAGCTGGTTATGAAATATATTTAAGAAACTCTCTTCTATATGCTGAAGATATGTGGAATGCAGTTCTTGAGAAAGGAAAAAAACATAACTTGATGGTTATAGCACCTGCTCATCATAGAAGAATTCAAGCTGGAATTCTTTCTTGGGGACAAGATATGGATAATCAACATAATCCTTTCCAATGTAATTTAGGATATCAAGTTTCGCTTTCAGGAAAAGGTGAGTGGAATAAAAAAGGCGATTATGTGGGTAAGAAAGTATTAGAAAAAATGGGAGCTGATATTAAAGCTGGAAAAAAACCATATAAACTTCAGCTAGTAGGTATGGAATTAGGTGGAAAACCGATTGAAGAATATGCCCCAGATTTTTGGTTAATTTCAGGAGAAAATGGAGGTGATCCAATTGGTTTTATTACGTCTCCTTGGTATCATCCAGAGAAAAAACAAAATATTGCAATGGGTTTTGTTCCTTTTGATGGAACATTAAATGCAAATGGTTTTCCAAAAGGAAAAGCTGGGTCAAAATTTAAAGTTCATCTTCCTGAAAAATATTCTGAAAAACCAGGTCAAGCAGTAGATGCAGTTGTAGTAGAAATGCCATTTAAAGAGTCCTACAACGCAAATACTAGAGAAGTGGTAAAAGGATAAAAAAATTTTGGGGGAATTACTCCCCCAAATAAAATAATGATTGCTGAATTTTTAAATATTATATTTTCTTCTATAAAATTAGATAAAAATCTCTATAAAAATAATAAAAATTTTGGAGAAGCTGCAATTTATTTTGCAGGTTTAATAATGATATTCGATGGTGTAGCAGGTGCAGTTGCTGCAAATACTTTTGTCAAAACATCAATTGGAATGTCAGGATTAACACAAATTTTATCATGGATTGTTTGGGCACTATTTATTTATGTTATCGGTGTAAAAATTTTTCCAGATAAAGAAACAAATGTTTCTTTTAAAAAAGTTTTAATTGGCGTCGGATATGCTCATGCACCAGGTTTAATAAGATTTTTTGCTGTAACTCCTGAACTAGTAATACCAATTATTTTTTTGACTCAATTTTGGATATTTGCATCATTAATAATTGCAACTAAAGAAATTTTAAATATAAAATCCAATTTTAAATCATTTGGTATAGTTCTTTTGTCTTTTTTAATAATTGCAATTATTTCAGTTTCATTTGTAATGAGTAGAATGGAAGCTTTGCCAATAAGCGCTTATAGCTAAATAGGAAAAACTGTTTTTGAAGTTCTGCACGATTTGCAAATTTTAAAACCCGTCATAATTAAATTTTGTTTAACACTTTCATCTTCTTTTTTACATTCTTCGCACCTGTTATTTAATTCTTTTAAATCATCTTCTTTTAATGAATTATCTTTAAATTGTTTAGTCATTATCTGTTAAACCTGCCCCTGCGGCGTTCTCTTTTAAGCTTTCGGTTTCTTCTACGAAAGTATTTTCTGACAATTTATAAAGCTGACTCCATTCTTTTTCGGAAAATGAATCTGAGTTTTCTATAAATTTGACTTTAACTAAATTTGCCAAGTTAATACTCTCCCCACTTAAAAATTTTGACATAATACTTATATTATAATTAAGTAAAAATTCATTATCATCTAATTGTAGCAAAATTCTTTTTCCAATGACTTCTGACGCTCTACTAGCAAATGGTAAAAAAAGTAATGGATAAGCTACTTTTTCCAATTTTATTTCATTTAATCTTTCTAAAGATTTAATTTGATCTAAAAAACTTGTTCCAGAAATAATAGGACAAAATTCATATTTTTCTGATTTATTCTTTTTGCTAATAAGTTTTAAATTTTCAAATTTTTTTTTTTTTCTTAAATTATAATAATAAATTAAATTTTTAATTCCTGATAAACCAAACATTTCAAGTAAACGAATATTTTTTCCTATTTCTTCTGAAATTCCCCATGAATATCCTGCTGCTTTACTGGCTCTTTTTGATGTAGTTTCTATTTCACTAAAGGATTTCATTTAATTTAATGAATTATATACCCATTGATCATTATGATTATTTAGCTCATTTGGCAATGGAGCGCCTTGAA
>CACDEK010000047.1 GCA_902551735.1 uncultured Pelagibacteraceae bacterium
ATTAGTTTCACTCACTGCTACTTCAATTTCATTGTCATCTAAATCTCCATTTCTCAATCTCTTTCTAAAACTTTCTTTAGTTGCAATACTTGCTTTATTTCCTACTAGTGCATCTAAAACTCTTTCTTCCGCAAGTTTCTGTGCTTTAGCATAAACTTCTTTTCTTTTTTTTACTTTTTCCATTGCTATTGCTATTTCTAGTAAATCTCTAACAATTTGTTCAACATCTCTACCAACATATCCAACTTCAGTAAAACGTGTAGCTTCAACTTTTACAAATGGTGCTTCAGCTAACTTTGATAGTCGTCTTGAGATTTCAGTTTTACCAACTCCTGTTGGTCCAATCATTAAAATATTTTTTGGTAATACCTCGTCTTTCATTTCACCTTTTAGTGCTTGTCTTCTCCATCTATTTCTTAATGCAATAGCAACAGCTCTTTTAGCTTTATTTTGTCCAACTACATATCTATCAAGTTCAGAAACAATTTCTCTTGGCGATAGAGAGCTTATAAAAGGATTTTCATCTCCCTTTTTTTTATCTTTAGGGATTAATGATGTAACATTCGATTTTTCCATTAAATTTTTTCTATATTTAAATTATTATTTGTAAAAACACATATATCAGAGGCAACTTTAATAGCTTTTTTTGCAACTTCTTCCGCTGGCAATTCTGTTTCCATTAAAACTTTTGCTGCAGCTAATGCATAGTTTCCTCCAGAACCAATACCTATTACATCTCCTTCGGGCTCTAAAACATCGCCAGTACCAGAAATTATAAAACTTTTTTCTTTATCTCCAACTGCCATAAGAGCTTCTAGTCTTCTTAAATATTTGTCAGTTCGCCAATCTTTTGCCAATTCTACTGCAGCTCTTGCCAAATTACCTGCATGTTTTTCTAATTTAGATTCTAATCTTTCAAACAAAGTTAATGCATCTGCTGTAGATCCCGCAAAGCCTGCGATCACATTTCTTTTCTCAATTTTTCTTACTTTTTTTGCTGTACTTTTGATAATGGTATTAGCCATACTAACTTGGCCATCCCCAGCAACTACCACCTCATTTTTTTTTCTAACTAATACAATTGTTGTCATGCATATTAGATGGATATTAATTCTTATAGTTCAAGGGTTAGATACTAATATTGATATAAGGAAATAATGTATATATACCTATGAAAATTATGAAGCGAAAAGCTAAAATAACTAGAAAAACTAAAGAGACTTCAATAAGTGTAGATTTAAATATTGATGGCAATGGTAAGTATAAAATTAAAAGTGGAATAGGTTTTTTAGATCATATGTTGGAACAGTTAACAAAACATTCATCTATAGATTTAAATCTTAAAGCAAAAGGGGATACGCACATAGACCTTCATCATACCACTGAAGACACCGGAATAGCTATTGGAGAGTGTCTTAAAAAGGCATCTAAAAAATTTATAGGAATTAAAAGATATGCACATGCCATGATCCCAATGGACGAAACATTGACTAGAGTTGCAATTGACGTTTCAAATAGACCTTATTTGATTTGGAAGGTTAAATTGAAAGTTGAAAAGTTAGGAGAAATGGATACTGAACTTTTTAAAGAATGGTTTCAGGCATTTTCTCAAGCAGCTGGAATTACTTTGCATGTAGAAAATATTTACGGAGATAATAGTCATCATATTATAGAGTCTTGCTTTAAAGGTTTAGCTAGATCTTTAAGGTCTGCTTTAGAAATAGACTCAAGAAATAAAAAGACTATACCCTCTACAAAAGGTTCTTTATAAAAAAAAAGAATTAATGAAAATTACAATTGTCGACTACAGCTCAGGCAACATCAGTTCTGTAATAAATTCATTTAAAGAGGTTGCTCAAAAAAATGTAAATATTGAAGTTACTTCTGATCTAAATAAAATTGAATTAAGTGATAAGTTGGTTTTGCCAGGTCAGGGTTCATTTAAGAGTTGTGTTGATTCCCTAAACAAAATCAATGGCTTAGTTAATACGTTAAACGAGTTCACAATTAGTAATAAAAAACCTCTTCTTGGAATTTGTGTTGGTTTGCAAATGTTTGCAGATATTGGTTATGAAGAAACAGAAACAAAAGGTTTAGGTTGGATTTCTGGAAAAGTATCAAAAATTGATAATCAAAATGGAAAATATAAGCTTCCTCATATTGGTTGGAACCAAATAAATATTGTTAAGAATAGTAAAATTTTTAAAGATATAGAAAATAATTCGCACATGTATTTTGTTCACAGTTATGAATTTATTCCTGAAGATAAAAACGTAATTTCAGCAACAACAGATTATTCATCAAATATTGTTTGTTCTGTTGAAAAAGAAAACATTTTTGGAACTCAATTTCATCCAGAAAAAAGTGATAAAATTGGTCTTAAAATAATTGATAATTTTATAAAATTGTAAGATGGATTTCAAAACTTGGTTATTATTGGGAATTTTTAGTGTTCTATTAGCTATAGCGATAAGGCTAGATGGTATCTATAAAATTTTATCAAAGAAAAATAAAAAGAAATGAAAATATTTCCAGCAATAGATATTAAAGATAAAAAATGTGTGAGATTAATCAAAGGAGACTTTGATAATAAAACTGAATATGAGATGTCCCCAGTTGAACAAGCTAGAAAATATAAAGATCATGGTTTCAAAAATATACATATAATTGACCTAGATGGAGCTTTAACAGGCGAGACAGTTAACCTGGATATTATACAAGAAATAGTTAGCAAATTTGATCTTAATATTGAAATTGGTGGAGGTATCAGAAGTATTGAAAGTATTCAAAAGTATACCGATGCTGGTGTTGAAAAAGTAATTTTAGGAAGTGCAGCCATAAAAGACAAAAACTTTTTAAAAGAAGCATGCGATAAATTTCCAAGTAAAATTGCTTTAGGCTTAGATGCTAAAGGTGGATATTTATCGGTATTTGGTTGGAAAGAAAATTCTAATCAACTTACTTTAGATTATTTAAAAGAAGTTAATGATTTTGGTGCAAGCAGATTGATTTATACGGATATTAACAGAGATGGAATGAAGCAAAGTCCTAATTTTGAAGAAACAGAAAAAGTTGCTATTAATTCTAAGTGTCCAGTAGTTATATCTGGTGGCGTTTCTTCAATCGATGATATTAAAAAAGCAAAGAATTTAAAAAATATTGAAGGTATAATAGTTGGTAAAGCTATTTACGATGGAGATATTAAATTAGAAGAACTAGTGAAAGAAATAGATGCTTAAAAACAGAATAATACCTTGTTTAGATGTTAAAAATGGCCGAGTTGTTAAAGGCATAAACTTTGTTGATCTAAAAGATGCTGGTGATCCTGTTGAACAAGCTCAAATTTATAGTGATGGAGGAGCAGATGAAATTTGTTTTTTAGATATTACAGCATCAAACGAAAATAGAGATACAATTTATGATGTTGTAGAGAAAACATCTAAGAAATGCTTTGTACCTCTAACAGTAGGAGGGGGCGTTAGAAGTATAGATGATATTAGTAAATTGCTAAATTGTGGAGCCGATAAAGTTTCTATAAATACTGCTGCAGTTCAAAATTCTGAAGTTGTTATAGAAAGTTCTAGAAAATTTGGATCTCAGTGTATTGTTGTTGCAATAGATGCAAAAAAAAATGGAGATAAATGGGAAGTTTTTACTCATGGTGGAAGAAATAATACTGGAATTTATGCTATAGAATTTGCAAAGAAGATGGAAAAAAATGGTGCAGGTGAATTGTTAGTTACTTCTATGGATAGAGATGGAACACAAGTTGGTTATGATATTGATTTAATATCAAAGATATCTTCAAAAGTTAATATTCCAGTTATTGCTTCAGGTGGAGTAGGAAATTTAGATCACTTGGTAGACGGAATTAAATTAGGAAATGCTAGTGCAGTTTTAGCTGCATCTATATTTCACTATGGAAAATATTCTGTAAAAGAAGCTAAAGAATATTTGAACTCAAAAGGAATTCCAGTTAGGGTTTAATATGCTAAATACATTAGAAAGCCTATTTAAGCTTGCAAGAGAAAGAAAGAATAATCCAGTTGAGGGATCTTATACTAATAAACTATTAAGTGATAAGTCTTTAAGCAAAGAAAAAGTTTTAGAAGAAATTAATGAATTAGTTGAATCAGTAGAAAAAAATAC
>CACDEK010000048.1 GCA_902551735.1 uncultured Pelagibacteraceae bacterium
ATAATATGTGATGATGAGGCTCCACAAAGTTTAGCTGCTAATACATATTCTTGACTTCTCTCAGCTAATAAATGTGTTCGTACTCTTCTAGCTAGGGTTGGCCAATTAATTAAACCTAAAAGGCACGAAATAAAAAAGAACCTTAATTCTGAACTCCATTCAAGTGGAGCAAAAGCTGCTAGAGCCATAAATAACGGTATTGGGGGTACTGTTCTAATTGCATCGGTAAACATTTGTAAAACGCCGTCTATCCATCCTCCATAATAACCAGAAATACCTCCAATAATTAATGATAATATAAATGATATAAAAACACCTAAGGTTCCAACAGCTAAAGAAATATATATTGCAGCTAAAGTCCTACCAAATATATCTTTGCCAGCTTTATCTGTTCCAAAAAGGTGAATACCTCCTTTGTCCATACCAAATAGATGTCTGTCCATTTTAAATCCTGGTACTTTGAAATCTAAAGCTTCGCCAGGTAAGTTTACAGTAAAATCAAATACTCTATACTCCCAACCTTTTACAAAAAATTGAACAAATCTTCTGTCTTCTCTATCAATTTTATAAACCCATCTAAAATTTGTATCAGCGCCTCGATATTTTTTTTGGGTGTATAAAAATGGTCTTAAAGAAAAACCATTTTCGTCCCAAAATTTAGGGATTTGCGGAGGGCCATTTTCATATTGCTTATCACGACCAGCTATAGTTGGATTATATGGAGATAAAAAATCAGAAAATAAACCTAAAAAAATTAAAAATATCAAAATAGATCCTGCTATCTTTGCAGATTTATTTTTAAAAAAACGAGTCTTAACTAACTGCGTTTGTGTAGCAGTAAAATAAGCCTCTTTTGTTTTTGAGGTAATTTCCATTTTTTTTGTTGGATTAGCTTCCACCCATAACTCCTTTACGTACTCTTGGATCCATTATTGCTAAAATAAGATCTGTGATAAAGTTTACAAAAACTATTGTAGCTGTTAATAAAAAAATAATTGCACCAGCTAATTGTTGGTCATTTGAACGTGCTAATGCTTCAATTAATAATGCACCTGCTTCTGTTAATATTAAAATCAGTGCAACTATTGGAAGTGCACTAAAAATTCTATTCAAATCAAATCCAATTGAATTAATTACAGGTCCAAGAGAATGTTTTGCTGGATAACGCCACAATAAACTCATACCTGAAATACCTCTTGCTCTTGCTGCCATAACATAAAGTTTGTCATTTTCATCAAGCATTAAAGCTCTCACTGTTTGAAGAGCAAATGCAGTAGCATTCCACCCTAAAACAAATATCGGCAACCATGCTCTGCTTAAAAAATCTTTTACTCTATCTGCTGACCAAGGAACATTTTCGTATTCCTCAGAAAATAAACCGGTCATAGTATCTCCATAAAAGTAAGTCATAAAAAGCATAATACAGAGAGCTACTAAGAAATTAGGTAAAGCTATACCCAGATAACTTATAAATTTTAAAGTTTCGTCTACTGATTTATATTTTGTTGTGGCCGAAATTATTCCAACTGGTATTGCAATTAAATAGGAAAAGAGAAGTGCGGTTATTGATATTATTAAAGATAAGGAGAACCTTCCACTTAAAAGCTCATTAATATTCATTCTCAAAATACAACTGTTTCCAAACTCTCCTTTAAAAACAATATCGGTTACCCATTTTCCGTATCGATATAAAAAAGGTTTATCTAAGCCCAATCGTATTTTTTCAGCTTCAATATCTTCATAAGTAATTTGAGAACCTTGTGTGTTTTTAAAAGCTAAATATCTTTCAGCGCAAGTTCCTGGAACAAGTTCCATTAAGGAAAAAACAATAAAGCAAACAATTAATAAAGTGATAATCGCTAAAAAAAGTCTTGTTAGGGTAAATTGTATAAAATTAATCATTCTTAGCCATTAAAAGTAACTCAAATTATAAATTAAGTAAAAAAAAATAAAAGCGGCAATTTTCATTGCCGCTTTTAAAATTTAAATTGTTACCTAACTTAACCTTTGTTACTTAGCATCTGCTAACCACCACTGTGGCGCTAGATATGGATAAGTTCTGTAATACTCATAAGAAACAGTTTGGAAATCTGCAAAGTTTTTCAAAGCGTCTCTATGATATGCTGGGAAAGGAGCTTTAACAGTTCCAATGAACAATGAACTCTCAGTCAATATTTTTGCAATTTTAGCACCCCATTTATTTGATTCTGGAGTACCTGCTTCATATGACTGAAACTTGTCAATTCCTTCCATTGAGTCATAAACCCATTGCGGAGGTTTAACACCTTCAGCACCATTACTATCAACATAGGCCGCCCACTCTAAACCTTGTGTATGGTTAAAATAGTTACCAAACGGAGGTTTGAAAGTTTCTGGGTCTCCTAAAACGATAGCTAAAGGTTGACCTTTGTCCCAAACGTGTACATCAAGTTTATTTGCTGCTTGAGAACCTCTGTATTCATCAGGAGTAACTTCTTTGAAAGCAGTTTTAATTCCTACTTCACTCCAATGTCTTGCAACAAGTTCTACTTCAACACCACCAATACCTTGTGTAGCGTAATCAATGTTAATTGCTAAAGGAGCTCCACTTGGAAGATCTCTAAAGCCATCACCATCAGCATCTTTAACTCCTACTTCATCAAGCCAAGCTTTTGCTTGAGCTGGATCGTATTGAGTCATGTATGTTTTTAACGCTGGATCAACAAAGTCTGGCGCTGGTGAGAAACCAACAAACTGTTCTACAGTACCCATTCCATAATAAGCAACTTCATTTATCTCATCACGATTGATCGCAACAGACATTGCTTGACGGAATTTTTTGTTACCGTAAATAGCTCTTTTTTCCTTGTCAGCATGATTTACGTTAAAGCTGAATAAAGCAGCTCCACATCCAGGTTTAATTTGAACATTATACTTACCTTTGTCTTTTCCATCTAATAATTGAGGAACAGACTCAAGTTGAACAGATTGAGCTTTGTAGTCAACTTCTCCATTAACAAGTTTTAAAATTCTTATTTCTTTCTCGTTAATGTATCTCTCATTCTGATAGTCAACATAAGGTAATTGGTTTCCTGCAGTATCAACCATATGGAAATATGGATTAGCCGCATAAACTCTTCCTTCAGTAGTATCTTCAATAGTCATAAAAGCTTCTAGAGAAGGATAAGCTGCGTACGGTAAATTTTTTACAATACTAGGATTTGCCAACATAGGTGTTGGTGTATCAGTCCAGCCTGAGTTTCCATAATAAGCTTTCAAAGCATCCCAACCATCTTTAAATCCAAGTTTCTGTGCATTTGCATCAGCTTTTGAATCTAATTCAGGATGAAACTGTTTAAGAAAGTGTTCTGGAATGAAGGCTTGATTGTATGACCAAGCAAGAGTTGCTAAAAATCCTGGCATAGGAGCAGGAAGATTAAATCTAACTTCTTGATCGTTAACAACATCTACCGTTGCTGGTTTTCCACCAATTAGCAAGTAAGGATAAGGCTTCTCTCTTATTTTTGAATTCATCATCATATCTTCGTACCAGAATTCAACATCTCTTGCTGTAAATGGTTCACCATTAGACCACTTATGTCCT
>CACDEK010000049.1 GCA_902551735.1 uncultured Pelagibacteraceae bacterium
CCTTTTAATAATTCTAAAATACTAATTACTGGTAAAAATTTTGGGTGTGGTTCATCTCGAGAACATGCGCCTTGGGCTTTGCTAGATTTTGGAATTACCTGCATTATAAGCTCAAGTTATGCAGATATTTTTTATAATAATTGTTTTAAAAATGGTATTTTACCAATAGTAATTAATGAAGATGAGATCAAAGAGATATCTGATTATTCAAATCGAAAAGAAGAAATATCAATAAGTTTACCAGATCAAAAAATTTCTTTTGGAAATAAAGAAATCAATTTTAAAATTGATCCATTTAAAAAAAAGTGTTTGATTGAAGGTCTAGACGATATCGCGTTATCTTTGGAAAAATCAGATAAAATTTCTGCATATGAAAATAAATTAAAATTAAACAAACCATGGATTTTTAATGATTAAGGTAAAAAAAAGAAAATTTTTATTGTTACCCGGAGATGGTGTGGGACCCGAAGTTGTTGGAGAAGTAAAAAAAATTATTCAATGGTTCAATTCTAATAAATCTTTAGATTTTGAAATGGAAGAAGGTTTGGCGGGTGGCGCATCTTATGACAAGCATGGAACACCAATTACTGACGAAGTTTTTTATAAAGCCTTAGAGTGTGAGGCAGTTATTCTTGGTGCTGTAGGAGGACCTAAATGGGATAACTTAGAATTTTCAAAAAAGCCTGAGAGAGCACTATTAAAATTAAGAAAAGAGCTAAAACTATTTGCAAACTTAAGACCAGCAATATGTTTTAAACAATTAGTAGATGCTTCCACTCTTAAACCAGAAATTGTTTCAGGATTAGATATTATGATTGTTAGAGAGCTAACAGGAGGAATATATTTTGGAGAACCAAGAGGCATTAAACCAATTGATAATGGTGAAAGAAAAGGAATTAATACCCACACTTATACTACAAGTGAAATTCAAAGAGTTGCAAGAGTTGCATTTGATTTAGCTAAAAAAAGAAAAAATAAAGTTACATCATGTGAAAAATCAAATGTAATGGAAGCAGGCTTACTTTGGAGAGAAGAGGTTGAATTATTACATGATAAAGAATTTAAAGATGTTCAATTAAATCATATGCTCGCAGATAACTGTGCTATGCAACTACTTAGAAATCCAAAACAGTTTGATGTGATAGTTACTGATAATTTATTTGGAGATATGTTATCTGACCAAGCGTCTATGCTAACTGGCTCTTTAGGATTATTACCTTCTGCATCTTTAGGAGCAAAAAACAAAGATGGAAAAATAAGAGCAATGTATGAACCGATACATGGTTCGGCACCTGATATAGCTGGAAAAGGAATAGCTAATCCAATAGCAACTATATTAAGTTTTGCCATGGCTTTAAAATATTCTCTTGATCTAGTTAAAGAGTCAGATGCATTAGAAAAAGCGGTTCAAACTGTTCTTGATGAAAAACTAAGAACCAAAGATATTTTGTCTCCTGGGATGAAGGAAGTTTCAACTTCTGAAATGGGCGATGCGATAATTTCAAAATTGCAATAACTAATCAATTATTCTAAACTTATAAAATGCCAATTTATAATGCACCAATTGAAGATATGATGTTTCTTTTCGATAAGTTAAGAAATAATAAAAATTATAATGAAATTGAAAAATATAAAGAAGTCAACTCTGAACTGGTAAAAAATATATTAGATGAAGCTGCAAAAATTAATCAAAATATAATTTTACCTCTTGCTAAATCTGGAGATGAAAATCCCACTATTTTGGAAAATGGAGTTGTAAGAACTCCTCCTGGATATAAAGAAGCTTATGCTAAATTTATAGAAGATGGATGGACATCACTTTCTTGCGATCCTAAATATGGAGGACAAGGAATGCCAAAAACTGTAAGTGCTTTTTTTGATGAAATGCTTTCATCTGCAAGTTTATCATTTAAATTATATAGTGAATTAAGTATAGGTGCATATAATTGTATACATCATCACGCAACTGAAGAAATAAAAAATAAATATTTACCCAAAATGGTTGAAGGAAAATGGAGCGGGACAATGTGCTTAACAGAACCAGTTTGCGGAACAGATTTGGGTTTATTAAAAACAAAGGCAGAAGAGCAACCTGATGGTACTTTTAAATTAAATGGGCAAAAAATATTTATTACTTCAGGAGATCACGATTTAACAGAAAATATTATTCATTTAGTTATAGCAAGAGCGAAAGACTCTCCAAAAGGAACTAAAGGGATAAGTTTGTTCTTAGTTCCCAAGTTTAAAGTCAACGATGATGGATCTATAGGATCTAGAAATGGCATTTCAACCGGTTCGATAGAAAGTAAAATGGGAATCAAAGGTTCTGCTACGTGCGTATTAAACTTTGATGATGCTGTTGGTTATATGATTGGGCCAAAAAATAAAGGACTCAATGCCATGTTTACAATGATGAACCTAGAAAGAATTGTTGTTGGTATACAGGGCTTAGGCATTTCTGAAATTGCTTATCAAAACTCAGTGAGTTATGCCAAAGAGAGGAAACAAGGAAAAACGAATAATAGTAAATCTACCAATGGTGCTGATTATATAATTGATCATGCTGATATTAGAAAATCTTTATTAAATATGAAATCTATAATTGAAGGGGAAAGAGCACTTTGTTTTTGGCTATCTCAACAAACCGAAGTTAGTCTTAATCATAATGATGAAAAAATTAGACAAGAAGCAGCAGATTTTGTTTCTTTAATGACTCCTGTGGTTAAAACAATGTTTACAGATTTGGGAATGGAAATAACAAGTGATGCAATGCAAGTTTATGGAGGCTATGGTTATACAAAAGATCAAGGTATAGAACAATTGTATAGAGATAATAGAATTACTCCAATTTATGAAGGAACAAATTCTATTCAAGCTGCAGATTTAGTATTTAGAAAATTAGTTAATAAAAATGGCGATATAATTGATAAATATTTGAATATGATCAAAAATGAATGCAATATTGAAGACGAAAAAATTAAACCTTTCGTTAAAGATTTAAAAGCTCATATTGAAATACTAAATAATTTTACATCATGGATCAAAGAAAAATTACAAAACTCAAAAGATGACGCCAGTGCTGCTTGTAATGATTATTTGAAGGCATTGGGATTTGTTTCTATTGCTCATGCTTGGATAAAAGTTTTGGAGGTTAGCTTTAAAGATTATGACAGTAATAAAGGTTTTTATGAAGATAAAATTCAAACTGCAAAATTTTATTTTAAAAGAGTGTTGCCAAGGATGGAAAATCATTTTAAAACTGCCGCTACAGGAAGTGAATACATTATGAACTTTAAATTTGAATAATATGAATCATTACGAAAAAAATCTTGATAAAAATGATGCAAATTTTGTTCCACTAACACCACTAAGTTTTTTAGAAAGAGCAAAAGATATTTATCCAAACTACGAAGCTTTAGTATATGAAAGTAGAAGTTACACTTGGGCTGAAGTATATAAAAGATGTATTAAGTTTGCTAGCGCTTTGGAAAAAATTGGTATTGGTGAGGGTGATACTG
>CACDEK010000050.1 GCA_902551735.1 uncultured Pelagibacteraceae bacterium
CATGTAATCTTTGTTTAATTGAAAGAATACCTTATTTTCTTGCTTTGTTAGTTATATTAATTGGCTTCTTTTTAAACAGATTTGAAAAATTTATTTTAATTTCATTAGGTTTTATATTTTTATGTGCAACAATTTTATCTTTTTATCATGTTGGTATAGAACAGGGTTTTTTTGAAGAGTCATTAGCTTGTATTTCAAATAATGATGAAAGTTTATTAAATAAAAAAGATCTTTTAAAAGAAATTCAAAATGCAAAGATTAGCTGTAAAGACGTTGATTTTACATTATTTGGACTTTCGCTTGCTACAATAAATACAATTATTTCCTTAATATTAAGTGTTATAAGTATTAGACTTTTCATCAATTATGACAAAAACAGATAAAAATAAATTAGAAAAAATTATAAGAGTTGATCAAGCAGGAGAAAGAGGTGCTATAAAAATATATGAAGGACAGCTTCTAGCGCTCAATACAATTATAAAAAATGATAATTTAAAAAAATTGATCGAAGAAATGAAAGATCATGAAAAAGAACATCTAGATTTTTTTAATAAGGAAATAAGAAAAAGAAACATTAAACCAACTAAATTAATGCCTTTATGGGATTTATTAGGAATTGGACTTGGTTTTGGATCTGCAATAATGGGAAAAAAAGCAACAATGTTGTGTACAGCCTCTGTTGAAGAGGTAATTGATGGACATTACAAAAATCAAATAAATCAATTAAATTCTGATGAGAAATTGTTAAAAGAAAAAATAAAAAAATTTAGAAATGATGAAATACACCATAAAAATATCGCATACGATAATGGTGCCCAAAAAGAAGGTATTTATTTAATTTTGGATAAAATAATTAAAACTGGTTCTAAAATTGCAATAAATTTGTCAGAAAAAATTTAATTAAGCTTCTAATTCAACGTCCCAATATAAATAGTCCATCCAACTTTCATGTAAGAAGTTTGGAGGAAAATGTTTACCATTTTTGTGAAGATCTTCTGTTGTTGGTTGATAAGGTTTTTGTTGAAGTATCATTCCTGATTTTCGATATAACCTTCCTCCTTTTTTTACATTACATGCTGAACAAGCTGTAACAACGTTATCCCAGTCTGTTTTTCCTCCTCGGGATCTTGGTAAAAGATGATCGAAAGTAAGTTCATTTTTACTTCCACAATATTGACAAGAAAATTTATCTCTTAAAAAAACATTAAATCTTGTAAAATTTGGATTAGATTGTGGATTTACATAATTTTTTAGTGCAATAACGCTGGGTAGTTTCATACTAAAAGATGGGCTTCTAATTACTCTATCATAATTACTTACTATAGAGACTCTGTCTAAAAAAACAGATTTTATAGAGTCTTGCCAGCACCAAAGTGATAAAGGATAATAACTTAAAGGCCTATAGTCAGCATTTAGTACTAATGCTGGACACTTTTCTAGTGAAATATTTTTATCAGTAAAATTCATTTTATAACTT
The DNA here is from genome assembly GCA_902551735.1 of uncultured Pelagibacteraceae bacterium. Classification (GTDB taxonomy): domain Bacteria; phylum Pseudomonadota; class Alphaproteobacteria; order Pelagibacterales; family Pelagibacteraceae; genus Pelagibacter. Next base: position 1,478 of record CACDEK010000050.1, read on the forward strand.
AAATTAACTTAAATAAAATAATTAATCAATAATTACAAAATTTTTTTATTAAAAATTTATTAAACTAAAAAGTTTTTTTTAATATAGTTTAAAGCAATACTTGATGCTTTTACAGGAATATTGTGATCACAATCATTGATCATATGTGTTTCTACTTCAATCTTATTTCTTATTAAAAAATCTTTAGTATCTAATAAATTGTCTGAAGGAACAACAGAATCTAATTCTCCATGTAACAGAAGCATTTTTGTTTTTGAAGAAATTCTTTTAGAAAGATGATTTTTATCAATTATTTTTCCTGAAAATCCAACAACACAATTAAAGTTTTCTTTGCTAGTCAAACCTAAATTAATTGAAATCATGCATCCTTGACTGAAACCGGATAAGCAAATTTTTGAATTATTTAATTTATATAAGTCCTTTACTTCATTTATAAATTTATTAATTATTTTTTCTGCTTTTAAGGATTCTTCAATAATATATTTAGGATCTTCTTTGCTTAAATCAAACCATTGAAATCCACTTGGATTTACTGGACATTTTTCATGGCCATCAGGACATAAAAATATGGTATTAGGTAAAAATCTTTTCCACCCTGATGTAATTGCACTTATATCTTTTCCATCTCCTCCATAACCGTGAAATAATATTATTGCACTAGTAATTTTATTATTTCCTTCAGGTTTTATTACTGTTGTGTTTAAACTAAATGTCATTTAATTATTATAGTTAATTATTATGACTAAAAATAAATACAATCAAGCAATTTGGAATAAAAGAATTAAAAATAAACCTTCTTTATTATTTCAAGAAATTGGAAGTTCTATAGATGTTGATAAAAGACTTTTTCGAGAAGATATTATGGCATCTTTAGTACATGTAGAAATGTTAGGTAAACAAAAAATAATATCTCCAAAAATTAAAAACAAAATAAGAAAAGGTCTTAAGAGAATTGAGAAGGAAATTTTAAAAAAAAAATTTTTTTTTGATAAAAAACATGAAGATATACACATGAATATTGAAAAAAGACTTTTTCAAATAATCGGGGAAGACGCAGGATTTATTCATACAGCTAGATCTAGAAATGATCAAGTTATTACTGATTTTAAACTTTGGATTAAGAAATCAACAAAAAAAATAGATCAAAAATTAAGCAATTTAATAAAGACCATTTTAAAAATATCTAAAAATAATGTTGAAACAATAATGCCAGGTTTTACACACTTAAAAAATGCTCAACCAGTTTCTTTGGCTCATTACTTATTGGCTTATATTGAAATGTTTCAAAGAGATAAAAAAAGATTTTTTAACAATTTAGAAAACTTAAATGAAAATCCATTAGGAGTAGCAGCGCTCAGTGGAACTTCTTTTAATATAGATAGATTTTTTACTACAAAAAAACTTAAATTTAAAAAACCCACTAACAATTCCATAGACACTGTCGCAGATAGAGATTTCGTACTAGATTTTTTGTATGCTGTATCTGTCTGTTCACTTCATATTTCAAGAATTGCTGAAGAACTTATAATCTGGAATTCAGATGGATTTAACTTAATTAATTTATCAGATAAAGTTGTCACAGGCTCATCAATTATGCCTCAAAAAAAAAATCCAGATCCATTAGAATATTTAAGAGGTAAAGCTGGTGGAACATTTGGAAATTTATTTTCTATGCTAACAATTTTAAAAGGTTTGCCATTATCATATTTTAAAGATCTACAAGATGATAAGGAAATAGTTTTTAGATCTTTTGATACACTAGATAATAGTATTTCTGTAATGAATGAAGTACTAAAAAATTTTAAACCAAACAAAATTAGAATGTTAAAATTGGCAAATAAAGGATTTGTTACAGCA
>CACDEK010000051.1 GCA_902551735.1 uncultured Pelagibacteraceae bacterium
TCATCTATTAATTTTTTTATTTCATCATTAACTTGTTCAACAGGTTTTGATATCTGCCTTAAAGTATTATCAGGTTCAGTCAAAATTTTTCTTAGAGCCATATCAAACTATTATTATATTTTATTACAATCTTTATCCTTTTAAAGGAAGAACTTTTAACAATAAACTATTTCTTAACTTAATCAGGTTGAGTTGATTTAGCACGCTAGTTATAAAATATAGAGTATCCGAACCTAAATCTTCAATATTATCTTGACCAATAATTTCAACTAATCTTAATAGAGCTAAACCAGGCTCACTTTTATTGATCATTATTTGTATGTCATATGGAATTTTTGGATATTTTACTTCATAAAGATTTTCATATTTTTTAGGAAATTTAACACCATCAGATTTTAAATATTCTAAAACCATAATGTCCTTAGTTGAAAAATAATAATCTTTGTTCTTTTTAATTTTTTTTAATAGGCTTTCTAAATCCTTTTCAATACTTTGCGGATTTGAATCTTCTTTAAAATAATCTAAAATTTTTGATTGATGTATTATTTTATTATTAAATTTTATTTTCTGATCTTTGATTAAATTCACTTTTTTATTTGTTTCATAAAAATTTGTATAGTTTGAAGGAACTTCTAAATAATCTAATTGATTTAATAATTCAAAAAGTTTTATTTCAAAAGCTGCTGGTATTTCATCTTTTTGAAATAAATCTTTTAATATTTTTATAAGTTTAATTTTTGTTGGTGTATCTTTATTAATCAAAATACCTTGATAAACAAGCGCCCTTGCTTCTGAATTCGGCAAAAGTTTATATGACTCTTCTACAGTTAAAAGTTGATTAATATTAAAAATAAAACGTTTGTAAAGATTAAATAATTCTTCCTCGGTATAATTTTTTTCATGTGTTGCCATTTCTATTTTTGATATTTTTTCTTGATCTTCTAAATCAACTAATTCAATATTTTCCAATAAATTTGAATAAGATAAATATTTCCATATTAATTTTGAAGTGTTTATCTCTGGTTCAAATTTAAAATTCTGGTTTGTTCTGTGAGACAAATGAAAATCCAATAAAGATTTTTCTGAAATTTCTAAATTAGTATCCTCATCATATCCCATTAAGTGATAAAATTTTTTTTCAAAAAATATATCTTCGAACCCTGTTTCTTTTGATAGATCTATAAGTAATTGAGCTTCTTCTTTCTTGTCTATATTAATCAAACAATAAATTTTAAATTTTAAAAGATAATTATCTTTTATTTCTAAATTGGTATTCTCAAAAATATCACAAGATTTTTTAAGTTCAGCTCTGGATAGATAATAATCAACATAATATTTAATTAATGTAGATCCATTGATTAAATTTACATTTTTACTTAAGTAAATTTCAATTAAATCTAAATTTTTTTGTTTTATAAGCCAATCAGACTTTATTTTCAAAAACTCTTCATTTGTAATATTTTTTACTGGAATATAAGAATTTGTTAAAAGAGCAACATTTAAAATTTTTTTTGCATCATTTGATAAATCAATATTTTTAATTTTACTTATTATTTCTAAAATTTTGATTCCATTCGAGTTAGTCCACATGTCCATTGTAAGATTATTTTCTGAAGGATCATATACTCCAACAATATTTATATTTTTTGAAAATAAGTTTTCTTCTTCATTGATTTTAACTTTATTATTTTTTTTTTTTATAATTTTAAAAATTGATTCGTCTGATATATTTTCACTTTCTATATCCTCATCTGAAGAAATTATATTTTTTTCATTTACTTTTTTATCAATTTCCCATATATCGACTGGCTCGACAGAATGAGAGCTTTGTATTAAAAAAAAACTTATTAAAGTTAATAAATTTTTTTTATTTAAGAACCTTAAAATTTTCATTAGGAATAACTTTTTCTATTTTTTTATTAGGATATGGAAAGTTAATTCTATCAATCAGTATTATTAGAAGAAAAATTATAATAAAAAAAAAAGCAATTTTTATTAATGTCCTTATTAGATTGCTATATAGCCCGGCTCTTGTTTTTTTTTGAAATTGCATATATCGTTTAATAATTTCAAATTAAGACATATTTGTGTTTTTTCAATACTAATACTTATGAAAATAAATAATAACCTAATATTAATAGGAATGATGGCCTCAGGCAAATCAACAATAGGTAGGCTTTTAGCTAAAAAATTAAAACTAAGATTTTACGACACCGATTTTATAATAGAAAAAAAAACAAAAATGAAAATTTATGAAATATTCAAAAAAAAAGGAGAAGCTGAATTTAGAAATCTAGAAAAAAAAATAACCTTAAAATTGTTAAAAAAAAACAACTGTGTAATTTCCTTGGGAGGAGGTGCCTTTATAAATAATGAAATTAGAAAAGTAGCTCAAAATAGTGGTAATACTATTTGTTTAGATTGGAAACATAAAACTATAATAAATAGAATTAAAAAAAATAACAGAAGACCTATTACCTTGAATTTAACTAATAATGAAATAAAAGATTTAATAATTGATAGATCAAAAATTTACTCGGAAGCCAAATATAAGATAAACTGTGAAAATATGAAAAAATTACAAATAGTAAACATGATAGTAAAAATATTAAAATTATGAGTCTAAGAAAAATTAAAGTTAAAACGAAAACCGAATTATACAATGTAATTATTGGAAATAATTTAATAAATAATTTATCAAAAATTTTAAATAATAATTCAATTAAATTTAATAAGTGTTTATATGTTATAGATAATAAAGTACCAAAAAGTCTCTTTAAAAAAAAATTTTTTTTAAAAAAAAAAAATAAATTTATTTTTTTCTTTAATTCAAGTGAAAAAAATAAAAATCAAAACTCAGTAAATAAATTACTAAATATTCTTTTAAAGCAAAACTTTCATAGAAATGATTGTCTAATCTCTATCGGTGGAGGTGTAACGGGTGATGTTTCAGCATTTGCAGCAAGTATTTTTAAAAGAGGTATAAAATTTGTAAATATACCTACTACTTTATTAGCGCAAGTTGACTCTTCTATTGGTGGCAAAACAGGAATAAACACTGAATATGGTAAAAATTTAATTGGAACCTTTTATCAGCCAAATTTAGTAATTTCCGATACAAAATTCCTTGGTACTTTAAATAAAAGAGAAATTATTTGTGGATATGCAGAAATATTAAAACATTCTTTAATTAAGGATAAAAGTTTTTTTAAATATTT
>CACDEK010000052.1 GCA_902551735.1 uncultured Pelagibacteraceae bacterium
AAATAACCCATATCCCATTTTATTGGATTAGTTGTCCAAGCTCCTTCTATGCCACTACTTATGGTATCCACTCCTAAACCACTTTTAAAGTTACTGTTCCATCCAGTTGCTTGTTCTTGAATTTTTGATCCTTCTGGTTCCGGTCCTTTATGAGACTCAGGTGCTGCTCCATGTGATTTACCAAAAGTATGACCTCCTGCAACAAGCGCAACTGTTTCATAATCATTCATTGCCATTCTACCAAAAGTTTCTCGAATATCGTGAGCAGCAAGTAAAGGATCGGGATTAGCGTCTGGTCCTTGGGGGTTTACATAAATTAAACCCATGTGAGATGCACCTAATGGCTGCTCTAAATCTCTTTTACCACTATATCGATTTACTCCAAGCCATTCCTTTTCTGATCCCCAATATATATCATCTTCTGGTTCCCAAATATCTTCTCTACCAGCTCCAAAACCAAAAGTTTTAAAACCCATGGACTCTAAAGATATGTTTCCAACTAAAATAAATAAGTCAGCCCAAGAAATTCTTTTGCCATACTTCTTTTTAATTGGCCAAAGTAATAATCTTGCTTTATCTAAATTAACATTGTCAGGCCAACTATTTAAAGGTGCAAATCTTTGATTTCCCGTTCCAGCCCCACCACGTCCGTCACCAGTTCTATAAGTTCCAGCAGCATGCCAAGCTAATCTAATAAATAGTGGGCCATAATGACCATAATCTGCTGGCCACCAATCTTGGGAGTCGATCATTAATTTATGTAAATCTTTTTTTAAAGCTTTAAAGTTTAATTTTTTAAATTCTTTTGAGTAATTAAACTTTTTATCCATAGGGTCGACCAAAGAAGAGTGTTGACTAAGAATTTTTAGATTTAAACTATTTGGCCACCAATCTCTATTCGAAGTACCTTTGCCAGTTGGATGCTTGGAAGGGGTTCCAGCACCTGTGAATGGACATTTTGATTGTTCTTTAACTAATTCCCTGCTCATAATTTAAATTTATAACGATTCTAAAGTAGAGTCAATATCTCTGAGATGTCACACTTAATAATTTAATGATTTCGCAATAGTTGAATTTAGTTACTATTTGCAATTTTAACTAAAAGTTCAATAGACTTGATTTTTTTACCTGGCAAACTTTTTTTTATTTTTATTTTACCTACATCATTATCATTTAAGTCTATAAGCTCTTTTTTATTTTCATCAAAAAAATGATGATGATTTGAAACATTTGTATCGAAATAAGTTTTATTGCTGTTAATTGAAATTTCTTTTAAATAACCCTTTTCTTTAAAAGCATTAATTGTATTATAAATGGTAGCTAATGAAATTTTGTCTAAAGTTATTTTCCTTAATGAATCGCTCAAATCATTAATTGTAAAATGAAAAGTATCCTTTCTATCAAACAACAATTTGCAAATTTTAATTCTCTGTTTAGTTGGTCTTAGACCTGAAGATCTTAATTTTTCAATAAATATGTGGTTATTGCTCATTTTTTTGCCTAATTTATAACTATTCTATACAATTTGTATATTATAAAATTGACCTAAATAGAGTAATAAATATCTAAATTTATGGATAAAAAAACATCTTATAGCTATAAAGAACTAATTGATTGCGGAAATGGTAACCTTTTTGGAGCAGGTAATGCAAAATTACCACTACCCCCAATGCTCATGTTTGACAGAATATCAGAAATTAGCGAGAATGCAGGAGCTTTTAAAAAAGGTTTAATTAAAGCCGAACTAGATATTAAAGATAGTTTATGGTTTTTTGAATGTCATTTTAAAGACGACTCGGTAATGCCGGGGTGTCTAGGTTTAGATGCTATGTGGCAATTAGTGGGTTTTTATTTGGGTTGGCTTGGAAATCCAGGAAAGGGAAGAGCTTTAGGAGTTAATAGTGTAAAATTTACTGGAGAAGTATTAAAAAATGTTAAATTAGCTTCTTATGAAATAGATATGAAAAGAATTCTTATAAAAGAAGGTACTACGGTAGGATTAGCAAACGGAGTCCTTAAAGCTGACGGTGAAAAAATATATTCGGCTGAAAATTTAAAAGTAGGATTATTTAAATAATGAAAAGAGTAGTTATAACTGGAATTGGCGTTGTTTCTTGTTTAGGAAATAACCAAAAAGAAGTTTATGAATCTTTGCTAAATACAAAATCAGGAATAACTTTTTGTGAAGAATATAAAGAGTATAATTTGAAAAGCAACATCCACGGTAAACCAAATATTAAACTCGAGGACTTTATTGACAGAAAAATTATTAGATTTATGGGGGCAGGCTCAGCATATAATTACATTGCTATGGATGAGGCTGTCAAAGACTCAGGTTTAGAAGAAAAAGATGTAAGTAACATTACAACTGGTATGATTATGGGATCTGGTGGGCCATCAATTGAAAATGTTATTCTTGCAGCAGATAAGACAAGAGAGGGAAATCCGAAAAAAATGGGACCATTCGTTGTACCAAGAACAATGGCTAGTACAGCATCTGCAACATTAGCAGTTCCTTTTAAAATAAAAGGTGTAAATTATACTATAAGTTCTGCTTGTGCTACTAGCGGACATTGTATTGGTAATGCTATGGAATTAATTCAACTAGGAAAACAAAAAATAGTTTTTGCAGGAGGAAGTGATGAGGTCCATTTTGCCTTAACTGCTATGTTTGACGCAATGACAGCCTTATCATCAAAATATAATGATACACCTAAAGAAGCTTCACGACCCTATGATAAAACGAGAGATGGATTTGTAATTTCTGGTGGAGGAGGAGTTTTAGTTATGGAAGATTATGAACATGCAAAAGCAAGAGGTGCAAAAATTTATGCAGAAATAACTGGTTATGGAGCTACATCGGATGGTTATGATATGGTTGCACCTTCTGGTGAAGGAGCTGTAAGATGTATGAAGATTGCTCTAAGCACTAGTAAAAATAAAATTGACTATATAAATACTCATGGAACTTCTACACCTGTAGGAGATATTACAGAGCTCAATGCGGTAGGAGAAGTTTTTAAAGATAAAGTTCCAAAAATAAGTTCAACCAAATCGCTTTC
>CACDEK010000053.1 GCA_902551735.1 uncultured Pelagibacteraceae bacterium
GGACGTTGTTGGAGGATCTTTCTGGTTAATTTCCGTTGCGATGATAGGTGCAGCTATATTTTTCTTTCTTGAAAGAGGACGTCTGTCGAACAGATGGGGTACGGCAATGAATCTTGTGGGCGTAATAGCTCTAATGTCGTCGATACATTACTTCTACGCAAAAAATTTATGGGTTTTGAATGGTCAAGCACCCACTGCACTAAGATATATAGACTGGATCTTGACCTTTCCACTTACGATATTGACATTTTACGTGATGCTTAAGTCAGTAACTGACGTTAAAAGAGGAATGTTCTGGCGATTACTTGTAGGAACCCTTGTTTGGGTTATAGCCCAACTTTTAGGGGCCTATGGATATATGAGTGTTACTCTTGGTTTCCTAGTAGGGATTGTAGGATGGCTCTATATTATTGGCGAACTTTACATGGGTGATACAGGTAGAAAGAATGCGTCTTGCGGTAATGAAAACGTACAAATGGCATTTTTTGCTAATAGATTGATAATTACAATAGGTTTTTCAATTTATCATATTGGATATTTTATAGAACATTTAGCAGGGGGAGCAAATATTAATAGCTTAAATATAATTTATAACTTAGCCGACGTATTAAATAAAATTATTTTTGGAATGATAATTTATAGTGCGGCTTTAGAAGATACAAGGAAAGGAGCATAATAAGGAGGGATAATTTATGACAAGAGGAGCAGATATAATAGCAGCGATAATTTTATTAGCGCTAGCTATAGCAATTATAGTTTATTTATTACATTGGCTATACAGAAGGTCTTCAAAAGAAGTATCGTTCGTGAGAACAGGAATGATGGGTGAGAAAGTTGTGATATCAGGCGGTGCTTTTGTCTTACCTATAATACATAACATTACCCAAGTTGGTATGCGTACTTTAAGCTTAACTATAAAGAGAGGTGGAGATAAATCCCTTATAACAAAAGATAGAATGAGAGCAGAATTAGTAACAGAATTTTTTACCAAAGTTCCACCAGATGAAAGAGCAGTATCAACTGCTGCGCAAACTTTAGGAAATCGAACTCTAGATCCAGAACATTTAAGGGAAGTTGTGCAAGGACGTTTTGCAGATGCACTTGGTGAAGTGGCTGCAAAAATGACTCTAGATGAGATTCAAGAAAATAGAGGTCAGTTTGTAAAAGAAGTTACAAAAATTGCAGATGCATCTATTGGCCATACTGGTTTAGCACTAGAAACTGTTTCAATTATATCATTAGATCAAACTCCTATTGAGCAGTTTAATCCTGCTAATACTTTTGACTCACAAGGTTTAACACAATTAACTGAACAAATTGAGTCTAGGAAGAAAAAAAGAAATGATATTACTCAAGATACAAAAATTTCAATCGAAAATAAAAATTTAGAAACAATTCAAAAAGAATTAGAAATAAAAAAAAATGAGGAGTTTTCTAGATATCAACAAGAGAGAGAAATATCCATTCAAAAAGCAAATGAAAGAACCGAAACTGTAAAACAAAAAGCGGAAAAAGAACGTGAAGCAGAAGAAGCAGAAATAAGAAGTCAAGAGCAAATTGAAGTTGCGAAAATTTCTCAAAATCAAGTTATTGAAGTTGAAAGAAAATTAACAGAAACAAGATTAATTGAAGAAATAGAAAAACGTAGAAAAGAACAAAATGAGTTAGAAAAAAATGCAGCTTACGAAATAAGACAAAAAGATCTAGAAACCGAAGTTAAAATTTTAAATCTTGATAAAGAAAGTGAGTATGCACGTTTAGAAAAACAAAGATTAGTTGATATGAAGCGTGCACAAGAAAAAGCTGTTATAATTAAAGAACAATCTGAAAGACAAAAAGATGCTGAAGAAGCACAAATAATTTCCGAACAAGAAATTAAAAATGCTAAGATTGCTCAACAAAAAAATATTGACTCACACAGGATAGAGACTGAAAGAGAAGTTAGACTTCTTGATATTGAAAAAGCTAAAAGATTAAGTATAGAAGAGCATCAAAAAAATCTTGAGATTATAAATAAATCAAAACAGGTATTAAAATCTAAAGCTGAAGAAGAAGCTACAAGAGCAAGAGCAGTCGAAGCCGAAGAGAAAGCAAACTCTGCTAGATATGTAGAAAAAGCCCAAGGTATTAAAAAAGTTGATGTTATTAGTGCTGCTTCAAAAGCTGAACAAGATAGATTTGCGACTATGGCAGCTAAGTTAAGATATGAAATAGATGCTGCTGGTAAAGAGGCATTAAATGCTGCTGAAAATTTAAGAAGTGATGCAAGTAGAAGAAGTGCTTTAAGATTAAAACTTGCCGAAAAAATTGAAGCAATCATTAGAGAAAGTGTCAAACCAATGGCTAACATAGGCGATATAAAAATTGTAGATGTTAATGGTTTACCTGGATTTAGTGGAACATCTGGTTCTGGAGGCGGTGGTGAAGCTGCAGCTGTAGGAGGATCTGGAAGAAGTGGAAATCTAGCCGATAATGTTGTCAGTTCAGCATTACGTTATAGAGCACACCAACCATTTCTAGATAGTTTGCTTAAAGAAATTGGAATGAATCCTGGAGAAATAAGCAATATCAGAAATATTCTTGGTGATTATGAGAATCCAAAAAAAGATTATCATATGAACTTCGATAATGATCCAACTAAAGGAACCAAGGGTTCTAAGTAACGAAAGTAAAATATTATGAGTAGTGGTTTAGAAAATTGGGCAAAAAAATATGAAGAAGCTACTAATAGTGATGACACTATTAAGGCTATGGCAAAATATTATACATGCTCTTTTATGTTTGATATGGAAAGCGCAAAAATAATTATTGAAATGCATGATGGTAAAGTTAAAAATATTAATACAAACCCATCTCCGCTAGATCCATATGACTTTGCTTTAAGAGCTTCAGCAAAAACATGGAGAGAATTTGGGCAACCAATGCCAAAACCAATGTATCACGGTATATGGTCTGCAAGTTTTCTAAAAGATTTAAAAATTGAAGGAAATCATT
>CACDEK010000054.1 GCA_902551735.1 uncultured Pelagibacteraceae bacterium
TTTGGAAAAGGTATAGGTGAAGGAACATTAAAAAATCGAGTTCCAGAAGCACATACAGATTATATAGTTTCTGTAATTTCCGAAGAGTTTGGAGTTTTATTTATTATAATACTAATGATTATTCTTTTATTTTTTACATATCATATATTTAAAAAGTTGTATTTTGAAAATGATCATAAGGTAAAATTAATACTTGTAGGGGCAGCTTCACTAATATTGTTACAATCAGTTATACATATTGGTGTGAATATAAGATTACTTCCCACAACTGGAATGACACTTCCATTTATTAGTTATGGAGGCTCTTCAATAATTAGCACTTCGATCTTGTCTGGTATTATTTTAAACCTAACTAAAAGAAAGATTGATTATTAAGTGAAAAAAAAAATTTTAATTAGTACAGGTGGATGAGCATAATCTAAAATAATTTTTGCATTATTTTTTAATTTACCAATTTTTTCAAGCCTTCCACTTACATTTTTAATTTTATTTATTACATTTACTATTTTTTCGAAATTTATTTTGCTATTTTCAGCTGCTAACATAGCCATTAAAATATTTTTTAGCTGAACTTTGCCAATTAAATTAATATATAAGTTGTATGTTTTATTTTTATAATTTAATTGAAATGCTTGTTTTTCTCCTTCATATTTATGATCAATAATTTTTAAAGATCCATTTCTTGTTCCTATTGTAAGTATTTTAATTTTTTTTTTATCTGAAATATTTTTAATAAGTTTATATTGGGGTATATCTATGTCGGTTACAATATTAGAATTTTTCGCTAAGTGATGTTTAAACAAAATTAATTTTGATTTTAAATAGTCATTAAACGACCTGTGATAATCTAAATGATCTCTTGATAAATTTGTGAAAATACCAGTTTTAAATTTTAGTCCCTGTAATCTGTATTGTTTTAATCCATGACTTGAAGCTTCTAAAATTACATTATCTATTTTATTTTTTTTTAATTTTTCTAAATTTTTATTTAGAGAAATTGGATCTAGAGTAGTATTTTTTATCTTTAAATTTTTAAATTGAGTTTTAATTCCAAGTGTTCCAATGTAAGCTGCTTTTTTTCCAATTAATTTCATAATTTGAAAGTAAAAATTAGCTATAGAAGTTTTTCCATTTGTACCAGTGACTGCTATTAAATTTTTAGGTTTTTTCTTATAAAATTTAGAAGCTATTTCTGATAATAATTTTCTAGTATTTTTAGTTTTTATATAAAGAACTTTGTTTTTTTTACCTTGAAAACTTAAATTTGAAACTACAGTCTTTGCACCTTTTTTAATCGCATCTTTGATGTATTTATTGCCATCAATGGAAGTGCCATTAATTGCAAAAAAAATATTATTTTTTTTTACATTTTTGCTATTAAAGCTTATACCTGAAAAGTAATGGCTCTTATTTTTTGCATGGATATTGCTAAAAAATTTTCCAACTAACATAGAGTTAATTAAATTCTATATATTTTGTGGCTAAAATTGGCCCAATTTTTTCTATGATTTTGCCTGCAATTTCAACTGAAGTCCAACCTGCAGTATTTCTCCAATTTCCTTTGTATGGAGATCTGCCATCCCTATAATTATAAACATATTCTTTATTAGGTTTTGGCTCATCTAATAAAACTATTAAAACATATTTTGGTTTTGAAGTGGGAAAAATTGCAGCAAAAGTATTAACTCGCTCCCTTGAATAAATTCCATTAATTGATTTTTGAGCAGTACCAGTTTTTCCACCTACTTCATAACCAGAAACATTTGCAAACTCTGCAGTGCCCTCTTTGGTGGATACAATTTTTCTTAAAACTTGATTAACCTTTTCAGATATTCCATCTTTTAGAAATTTTTTATTTTCTATTTTGTTATTTATATTTTTTTTAATTAAAGTCGGTTTTATATCATAACCTCCATTTACAATTATTGAATATCCTTTTGCTAATTGCAAAGGTGTTGTTGTTATTCCATGACCGTAAGATGCTGTAGCAAGTTTGCACTTTCCCCATCTAAATGAAATTGGTTGGCCAACTTCTTCTATATCAAATTCTATTTTATTTAAAATTCCTAAATTTTCTAAAAAAAGTTTATACCTTTCTATTCCTACTTTTTGACCTATTCTTACAGATCCGATATTCCCAGATCTTATTAAGATTTGTTCAGCTGTTAAGTCTGATGGTATTTTATCATCATATTCTCCAATGGGATTTCCGGCACACCAAATTTTTTTTTCTAAATCTGTAAATGGTGTTTCGAGATCAATTTCTCCTTCATTTAAACCAGCAGCAAATGTAAAAGTTTTAAAAACTGATCCAAGTTCATATACTCCCTTTGTGGCTCTATTAATATAATTCACATCTTTAATGTCCTCTCTTTTATTAAGATCAAAATCTGGCAATGAAATCATGGAAAGTATATTTCCACTATTTACATCCATAAGTATTGATGCACTTCCAATATTTTGAAATATTTCCTGGGCTTTAATTAACTCTTCTCTAATTATAAACTGAATATCAGTATCTATTGTTAATTTTAATGGTTCATTTCTTTTTTTTAATTCATAATCAAAAAATTTTTCAATACCAGAAATTCCATTATTATCATCATCAATTTGACCAAGTATGTGACTAAATAAATTTTTTTGAGGATATATTCTTGTAACTTGTTTCTCGAACTCTATGGATTTATCTCCTAAATTACGTAATCTTTCAATTTGATTTTGATTAAGTTTTTTTTCAAGTCTAAAATATTTTTTTTTAATTATTCTTTCTTTTATATTATTAAAGTCCTTATTTGGAAAAATTAACTT
>CACDEK010000055.1 GCA_902551735.1 uncultured Pelagibacteraceae bacterium
GATCAGCCACAAAATTAGGAAGAAAAAGCTCATACATAAACAATGTTTTATTATTAGAAATTGATAATAGGGGTTTGTTAGTTTACAAAAAATTATACAATATTGATGATATGCAAGATATTAATTTCATTAAAGATGAAACTGAAATATCTTATTCAAAAAAATCTTTTGTCTATGACTTTTTATCAAGTATGAGGCAAAAAGTTAACGATCCCTTGGGTGTTCGTGCAAAAAAAAGGAAAAAAATTAAGAGCCAGCAATAACGGCTAACAATAATAATGCAACGATATTTGTTATTTTAATCATAGGGTTTACTGCGGGACCCGCGGTATCTTTATAAGGATCACCAACAGTGTCACCGGTTACAGCTGCTTTATGAGCTTCGGAACCTTTTCCACCATAATTTCCATCTTCAATGTACTTTTTTGCATTATCCCATGCACCGCCACCAGCAGTCATTGATATCGCAACAAATAGTCCAGTAATTATTACACCTAACAACATAGCTCCAACTGATGATAAAGCTGCAACCTGGCCACCAATTGGAAGTATTACTAAATATAATACTATTGGAGATAATACAGGTAATAATGAAGGAATTATCATTTCTTTAATAGCTGATTTGGTTAAAAGATCTACTAGTTTTCCATAATCAGGTTTTGCTTTTCTTTTCATTATGCCTGGAATTTTTTTAAACTGTCTTCTAACTTCTACAACAACTGCACCTCCTGCCCTACCAACAGCTTGCATTCCCATAGAACCAAATAAATACGGTAGCATACCACCAACCAATAATCCAACTACAACAAAAGGATTAGATAAATCAAAAGTAACAGAAATGTTTTCTAAATTTGAACCTTTTAATTTTGAAAAGAATTTTATATCTTCAGTATAAGCAGCAAAAAGTACAAGAGCACCTAATCCAGCAGAGCCTATTGCATAACCTTTGGTTACTGCTTTAGTAGTATTTCCTACAGCATCTAAAGCATCGGTAGTTTTTCTTACATTTTTTGGTAAATTTGACATTTCTGCAATTCCTCCAGCATTATCAGTAACTGGTCCATATGCATCTAATGCTACTACCATTCCTGCTAATGCTAACATTGAAGTAACCGCAATAGCAATTCCATAGAGACCAGCAATATGATTAGTAGCTAGTATTCCTGCTACAATTATTAAAGCTGGTATAGCTGTCGCTTCTAACGACACAGCAAGACCTTGTATTACATTTGTACCGTGGCCAGTTGTAGAAGAAGAAGCTACACTTTTAACTGGTCTATAATTAACTCCAGTATAATATTCTGTTACCCAAATTATAAGTCCGGTGATAATCAAACCTATTACTCCACAAAAATATAAACTCATACCAGTAAATGACTTATCATCAATAATATAACTATTGTCCAAGCCTAATACGTAATCTGTTATCGGATATAAAATTATTAGAGAGGATAATGCTGTAGCAACAAAACCTTTGTATAGAGCTGCCATTATATTTTTTGATTTTCCTAATCTTACAAAAAAAGTTCCTAGTATAGATGTTAAAATACATGCACCACCTATTGTCAAAGGATAAATCATCATATTTAAATCACCATGGAAAAATATTGAAGACAAAACCATTGTAGCTACTATAGTAACAGCGTAAGTTTCAAATAAATCAGCAGCCATACCAGCACAATCACCAACATTATCACCAACATTGTCTGCTATTACAGCAGGGTTTCTTGGGTCGTCTTCTGGAATGCCAGCTTCTACTTTACCAACTAAATCAGCTCCAACATCAGCTCCTTTAGTAAAAATTCCTCCTCCAAGCCTTGCAAAAATAGAAATTAATGAAGCACCAAATCCTAGTGCTATTAATGCATTAATTAATTCTCTTTCCTCTACATCAAGTTTTAATAATAAATAATAATAGACTGCTATAGATAGTAATGCTAAGCCAGCGACCAACATTCCAGTAACAGCGCCTGATTTAAATGCAACAGCTAAACCTTGAGACAATCCTTTTCTAGATGCTTCTGCTGTTCTAACATTCGCTTGTACAGAAATTAGCATGCCTACATATCCGGCAATACCAGATAAGGCTGCACCTATTAAATAACCAAGTCCTACTAAAGGACTAAATGCAACACTAATTATTACCAATACAACGAGACCAACAATTGCAATAGTTTTATATTGCCTATTTAAATATGCTTTTGCTCCAACTTGAATTGCGGAAGCTATTTCCTGCATTTTTGCATTACCGGGGCTTGAGCTTAAAATATTTTTTCCAGTAAAATATCCATAAGCTATTGCAAGAAAGCCAGATATAATAGTGTAAATTAAAATTGTTTCTGTTGAAGTATCCATAAATTCCTTAAAATAATTAATTTTTTTTTGATATAAAATCCGGACAATACAAAAAAAATGATAAAAGGCAATATTTAACTGATTAAAACTTGTGCAAATAACCTTTAAAATTAGTCAAATTTATAGATTTATTATCCAATAATAGAGAATTTTTTTTAAATTTGTTATTTATTTTACCTATTATTGTAATTTTTTGATTCATATTACTTGAAATTTTTTTTATAATTTTTCTATTCTTTTTTGAAGCGGTAAAAAGAATTTGATAATCATCTCCATTAAAC
>CACDEK010000056.1 GCA_902551735.1 uncultured Pelagibacteraceae bacterium
CCCAAATAACTATTTAGTAAGCCTAAAAACCTATGTTTATATTTTAAAAAATTTTTTTTATTATAAAAAAAATAAAAACAACATTTAATGAGAGATGAAAAAAATTTTTTTAAAGTAGTTTTGTATGCATTAAAAAGCCCATAATGTTTTTTTGAAAAATAAAATAAAGACCACATATAATGCCAGTTTCTTTGAAGCTCCATTTTTTCTGCATATACTGGATTATGTGATTTACCTCCGTAATGTTCTACTTCTATACTAGGAATTAAATATATTTTTTTATTATAATCTTTTGTTAATCTTTTGCATAAGTCAATTTCTTCTAAATAAAGATAAATATTCTCATCAAAATAATTTGAAGGTTTGCAGTTTTTATTATTAATTAACATTACAAAACCTCTAACCCATTCTGTTTCAACAATATTATTAGTTTTTTCTAAGTTATTATTTTTTAATCCTACTGAAGTTTCTAAAGGTGATAAAATTCCTAAATTTTCTATTTTAACTGCATTTTCATAAAGTTTTTTAATTATTTCGCTATTAATTTTAACATCAGGATTTATATGCAAAATATATTTACTTGAAATTTGTTTTGCACCTAAATTAAATGCAGAACCAAAACCAATATTTTCATTTGCCAATATACATGTTGTATTTTTTCTTTCTTCCATTTTTTTTTTAAAATCTGAATTATTTGAATTTTCTACTATTGTAACTTTAAAATTTGTGTCTATAGTTGATAAACAATTTTCAATAATATGTTCGGATTTAAAAGTTACTGTTAATATTTCTAAATCTTCAAAAATATTCATAATACTAATTTTCTTTATTTATTTTTAATACACCTATAAAAGCTTCTTGGGGTATCTCAACTTTACCAAATTGTTTTGCTCTTGCTTTTCCTTTTTTTTGTTTTTCTATTAATTTTCTTTTTCTATCCATAGCACCGCCTCCGTGAATTTTGGTAAGCACATCTTTTTTGTAACCTTTGATAGTTTCTCGGGCAATAATTTTACCTCCTATGGCTGCTTGGATTGGTATCATAAAATTGTGCCTTGGAATTAAATCTTTTAATTTTTCACATACTTCTCTACCTGTTGATTGTGCAAAGTTTTTATGTATCATCATCGCAAGAGCATCTACTGGTTCTGAATTTACTAAAATTCCTAATTTAACTAAGTCGCCTTCTCTATGCTCTATAATCTCATAATCAAAACTAGCGTAACCACTAGTCATAGATTTTAATCTATCATTAAAATCAAAAACTACTTCATTTAAAGGTAACTCATAATTTATAACTGCTCTATTTCCAGAATAGCTCAAATTAGTTTGTATACCTCTCTTATTTTGACAAAGTTTTATTATTGATCCTAGATATTTATCTGGAGTAATAATCGTAGCTTTAATCCATGGCTCTTCAATTAATTTAATATGTGTTGGATCTGGAAGACTTGATGGATTTTGTAAATCTATTATATCCCCTTTATTCAAATGAACTTTATAAACTACGCCTGGAGTAGTAGTTAATAAATTAATATCAAATTCTCTTTCTAATCTTTCAGTAACAATCTCTAAATGTAATAGTCCTAAAAATCCACATCTAAAGCCCAGCCCAAGTGCGGAAGATGATTCTGCTTCAAATGAAAAACTCGCATCATTTAGCTGAAGTTTTGCTAATCCATCTTTTAATTTTTGGTATTCTGAGCTATCTACTGGAAACAAACCACAAAAAACAACTGGTTTACTCGGTTTAAATCCTGGCAAAGCTTGCTTTAATGGTTTATTTGCATCACAAATTGTATCGCCTACTTTTGTATCGGATAAAACTTTAATTCCTGTTGTTATAAAACCAATTTCCCCCGAATTTAATTCGTTAACATCTTTTGGTTTTGGTGTAAACACTCCTACTTTTTCAACTATATATTCTCTATTTGTTGACATCATTTTAATTTTCATATTTTTTAAGATTCTTCCATCAATAACTCTTACTAAAATTACCACGCCAAGATAAGTATCGTACCAACTATCAACTAACAAACATTTTAAATGCCCTTCTTTTTGACCTTTTGGGGATGGTAAAGTTTTAATTATTTGTTCTAAAATTTCCTCAATTCCCTCTCCAGTTTTTCCAGAACATGGAATTGAACTGCTTGTATCAATTCCAATTACTTCTTCTATTTGTTTATTTGTTTTTTCTAAGTCTGATGCAGGTAAATCTATTTTGTTTAGAACTGGAATAATTTCATGATTAATATCCAGTGCCTGATAAACATTTGCTAAAGTTTGGGCTTCAACTCCCTGAGTGCTATCTACAATTAAAATTGAACCCTCACACGCATATAAAGACCTACTAACTTCATAACTAAAATCTACATGGCCAGGTGTATCTATAATATTTAAAATATAATTCTTTCCATCTTTTGATTTGTAATTAAGTTTAACTGTTTGAGCTTTAATGGTTATACCTCGTTCACGTTCTATATCCATAGAGTCAAGAACTTGCTCTTTCATTTCTCTTTCGGTTAAACCTCCACATTTATGAATTATTCTATCAGC
>CACDEK010000057.1 GCA_902551735.1 uncultured Pelagibacteraceae bacterium
TTTTTCAATTAAATGATCTGCAGCAAAAAATATCAAAGGTTGTTCTAAAGGTATATCTTTTATTAAAGCTGAAGATAATATTGCTGGAGCGGTATTTTTTTTTGCTGGTTCTAAAACTATTTTGTATTTTCTTACCTTGCTTTTTTTAAGGAAAAACTTTATTTGTTTTAAGTACTTCAAATTAGTACTAATTACGGGATAGTCAAAAACTGGTTTCTTAATTCTTTCCAATGTTTTTTGAATTAAAGACCAACCTCCAAAATCAATAAATTGCTTAGCTTGATGTTTTTTTTGATTTGGCCAAAGACGAGTTCCGCCCCCACCACAAAGAATAATAGGTCTTATTTTCATTAAATATCAGCGTAAACTTTTACTTCTTTTTTACCACCAGGATGTGTTGGCGCACCTAAATAAGCTGGTCCAACTGTTTGTGCATATTTCCACAAAGTTCCATTACCAAAGTTTATTTTTTTAGGTCTCCATTTTTTTTTTCTTTTAGCTAATTCTTTTTTAGAAAGACGAACATTAATTGTTCCTTTTTTGGCATCCAAATCAATTATATCACCATTTCTAAGAAGTGCTATTGGACCACCTACTGATGCTTCTGGTCCTACATGGCCAATACAAAATCCTCTTGTTGCACCAGAAAATCTTCCATCAGTTATAAGCGCAACTTTTTCACCTTTTCCTTGACCATAAATAGCTCCTGTTGTTTGAAGCATTTCTCTCATACCTGGCCCACCTTTCGGTCCTTCGTATCTAATAATTATAATATCTCCATCTTTATATTTTTTATTTTTAACAGCTTTATAAGCTGACTCTTCGGTATCAAAACATCTTGCTTTTCCTGTAAATTGCAATTTTTTTAAACCAGCAATTTTTACAATTGCGCCTTCTGGAGCTAAGTTTCCTTTCATCCCAACAACACCCCCATCTGGAGAGAGTGGATTGTTAAATTTACGCATAACTTTTTGTTTTGAATTAAATTTAACATTTTTTAAATTTTCTCTCATAGTTTTTCCAGTTACTGTCATACAGTTTCCATGAATATATCCTCCATCCATAAGCGTTTTAAGTAACATTGGAACACCACCAGCTTTCCACATATCTTTTGCAACATACTTTCCACCAGGTTTTAGGTTAGCAAGATATGGAGTTTTTTTAAAAATTTTTGCTACATCCATTAAATCAAATTTAATTCCAATTTCATTTGCAATTGCTGGCAAATGTAAAGCTGCATTTGTAGATCCGCCTGTTGCAGCTACAATTGTTGCAGCATTTTCTAAAGCTTTTCTAGTAACTATGTCTCTAGGTTTAATATTTTTTTTAAGTAAATTCATTACAGCTTTTCCACTTAACAAAGCATATTTATCCCTTTGTTCGTAAGGTGCTGGTGTGCCTGCTGAGTAAGGCAAGGCTAAACCAATTGCTTCTGATACACATGCCATCGTATTTGCTGTAAATTGACCTCCGCATGCTCCGGCACTTGGGCATGCTTTTAATTCTAATTTTCTTAAAGCATGGGCTGACATTTTTCCTGAAGAATATTTTCCAACGCCTTCAAAAACATCTACCACTGTTACATCTTTTCCATTAAATCTACCTGGTAGAATTGAACCACCATAAATAAAAACACTTGGAACATTCAACCTTACCATTGCCATCATTAAACCTGGTAATGATTTGTCACAGCCAGCTACACCTACTAGAGCGTCATAACAATGACCACGAACAGTAAGCTCAGTTGAATCAGCAATTACATCTCTTGAAATCAAAGAAGATTTCATACCTTCATGACCCATTGCTATACCATCAGTGACTGTTATCGTACAAAATTCTCTTGGCGTACCGCCTTTAATTTTAACTCCTTTTTTGACAGATTGAGCTTGTCTCATTAAAGCAATATTGCATGGGGCTGCCTCATTCCATGTTGAAACAACTCCAACAAATGGTTTGGAAACATCTTTTTCTGTTAAATTCATTGCATAATAAAAAGATCTTTGGGGCGCTTTATCGGGACCTAAAGAAGTATGTCGACTAGGTAATTTTTTTTTATCAAATTTTAACATTAAAGATTTTCTATTGTTATTGAAATTTTATTAATATCATTTTTTAAATTAGTATAGTTATTTTTCTCTTGCTCAACAATATTTTTTGGTGCACGTTCAACAAAATCTTTATTTTTTAATCTATCATTTATATTGTTCATTTCTTTTGTATACTTTTCCTGCTTTTTTACTAAATTTTCCTTGATT
>CACDEK010000058.1 GCA_902551735.1 uncultured Pelagibacteraceae bacterium
TTTTTTTTTTAATTATTTTTATATTTTTTAAACAAGTTTCACCCCATTGTTTATAAAATTTATAGTTAAGAAATTTTTCTTCTTTTAAAATTTTTTTTATTTTTTTTTGATTTGAATCAAGTTTAATTATAAAAATATAACTAGTACCATGTATAGGTTTTTTAATAACTTTATGGAGTTTTAATCCACAATTTTTAGTCAATTTATTCATGCTCTTTACATTAAAAAAATTAATATGTTCATGATAAATTGTATCAAATTCGTTATTTTTGCACATATCTGCTTGGCTAGTTTGTATAAAAATTGAACTATTTGGATGCATTGTTTTTTTTACATTTTTTAAAAATTTTTGAGGATTTGGGTTATGTGCAAAGGAATTTTGCGCGATTATTATATCAAATTTTTGATTTATTTTTTTTATAATTTTTTCATCAAAAAATTTACAAAAAATTTTATGTTTTTTTGAAGAAATTTTGTACAGGTTTTTTGCAGGGTCTATCCCAAAAGTTTTAAATTTATTTTTTTTAAAAACATCGAGCTGAGAACCATCATTACAACCAATATCTAAAATATTTTTATTTTTTAACTTATAGGTATTTTTTAAACATAGTCTAAAAAAGTTTTTCATATACTTTTTATAAGTATTTGTTGTTCCACTTACATAATCATATTTTCTGTAAATTATTTTTGGATCAACAGCTATACTCAGCTGAAGGTGACTACAATTTAGGCAACAATTAACTTTTAATTCATACTTTTTTTCTACAAAATTTTTTTTTGTTAAATAAGAATTTGCCAATGGTTGATCATTCAAATTTAGAACTTTAATTAAGTTCTTTGAATTGCAAGCTAAACAGTGAATTAATTTTCTAAAAGCCAACGTTTATTCTCTAAACTCCATTTAACTACTTCCTCAATTCTTTGGGAAAGCTTTATTTTTGGCTGCCATCCTAGTTCTTGTAATAATTTTGGACTTAATGAATATCTTAAATCATGTCCAGGCCTAGATGAATGATTATCAACAAGTTCATAAATTAAGTCTTTGCTTTGTACTTTCGCTATCATTTGTGCAAGAGTTAAGTTATCAATTTCTTCTGGTCCAACTAGGTTAAATTTAGGACATTTTGCATTACCAAAATCACCTTTATGAGTATAGTTTTTTAAATTTAAAATAAACATTAAACCATCTGCTACATCTTGAGCATGTATATAATGTCTACTTCCTGCCTTGGTCTTATCTTTATTTGCATGAACAATAACTTTTTTGTTATCCCTAACTTTTTGAATTACCATAGGAATAAATTTTTCAGGGTGTTGTCTTTCACCAAATACATTCATTGTGTGGGTAATATAAATTGGCATTTTGTAAGTATTTTCATATGCAACACAAAATTCTTCAGCTGCAGCTTTGCTAGCACTATAAGGATTTGTAGAATTATATCTATCATACTCTTTATATGAAATACCTTCAGGAGCATTTCCAAATATTTCATCTGTAGAAAAGTAAACAAACTTTTCTAATTTTTTTAATTCTTTTGCAAAATTAAGAAGATTTACAGTTCCCAATACATTGTCATGTACAAATTCTAAAGGGTATTTAATTGATCTATCAACGTGACTTGCGGCAGCCAAATGTAAAATAATATCTGGGTTACCAACTTCCGATTTTATTTGAGAATTTATTTCAGCTTTTAAATCGTGAAAAACAATTTTTAATCTTTTTTTCTCATTTATTGAAAAATCTTTTAGAATGTCATGTAATCTATTTAGATTTCCGGAAATATCTAATCGATCTATAGTAATGATATTCCAATTTGTATTTTTTATCATATGCGCAATAATATGATGCGCAATAAAACCTGCACCTCCAGTTATTAAAACATTTTTCATATTAATTTTAGACTATACTTTTATTTTAAATTTTTAAAATTAAAAAATGGCGGAGAGAGTGGGATTCGAACCCACGATAGAGTAAACCCTATACACACTTTCCAAGCGTGCGCTTTCAACCGCTCAGCCATCTCTCCACTTTCTACTTAAAAAATTTTTTTGACTTAATTGCGTTTATTAAAAACGCTAAATAAGTAAAGTTAGATTTTGT
>CACDEK010000059.1 GCA_902551735.1 uncultured Pelagibacteraceae bacterium
TATATTTCCATAATTGTAATAAACATTTGCATAGTTAGGGTTTATTTGAATTGCTTTTTCATAACAATTAATAGCATTTTGATATTCTCCTATTTCTTTAAGTAGAATTCCAAGATTTGTATATGCTGAAGCATTATTAGGGTTTAATTTGATTGCTTTTTTGTAACTACTTTGAGCTTTTTGATATTCACCTATTTTTTTAAAAACTAATCCTTGATGATTATATGCATCTGAATTATCGGAGTGAGTATTTATTGCCATTTGAAAGCAATTTAATGCTTTTTGTAACTCTCCTATCTCTTTAAAGATTATTCCAAGATTAATATTTGCTTGTGTATAATTGGGATCAATCTGAATTGCTTTTTGATAGCAATTTATAGCTTTTTCATTTTTTTCTAATTCTTTATACAATATACCAAGATTATAATGCACACCCGCGGAATTAGGATTTATTTCTAATATTTTTTTGTAAAGATCCTCAGCTACATGAAAATTTTTGTTTTTATGGTTTTTAACAGCTAAGACAAAAGTTTCTTCTATATTTATATTTTTTTTCATGTAGTAAAAACCATATACAAAACTAGAACAGCCACAACATATAGTCCGGCCACAACATCATCCATTATAACTCCAAAACTATTCTTAAAATTTCTATCATAATAACTTACAGGATAGGGTTTAGTAATATCAAAAATTCTAAAAAGAATAAACATTATGAAGTAAAATATTAGTACCTCATTAGTTTCCTTTGCACCTTTATGAGCAATTTCATAAAGACATATGGGTATAGATTGACCAATAAATTCATCAATTACTATTTCTTTAGGATCTTTATTATCTAAATTTTTTATAAATATATTTACTGAGTAAAGTGAAATAAAAAAAATTATAATAATAAAAATTAAAATTATATTTGGTGAAACATTTACGATATGAAATATAAAAAATAAAAATAACGTTGTAGCTAAAGATGCAAAACTTCCAGGTATTTTTTTTATTTTTCCTATTCCAAACAAACTAACAAATAAAAAATTTATTTGATTAATCATATTTTTTGACTGATGTTATTACTTCACACGCTACAGCTTTTTCTTTTCCAATTAAACCTAATTTTTCTGTTGTTTTACCTTTTATATTTATTTGGTTTTTTGATATTTCGCAAATTTTTGAAATCGATTGGATAATTAATTTCTTATGCACTGATATATTTGGTGTTTGTGTAATAATATTAACGTCGATATTATTAATAAAGTAATTTTTTAATTTTATTTGATCCATAATCTTTTTAAGCAAAACTGTAGATCTTACATTTTCATATTTCTTTTTTTTATTGGAAAATTTTTCTCCAATGTCTCCCATTTTACAGGCACCAAGAATTGAATCGATAATAGCATGTAAAACTGGATCACCGTCAGAATGTCCTAACGTTCCTACACGTGATGGAATTTTAACACCACCTAAATATAATTTTCTTTTTGAAACTAATCTATGAACATCAAAACCTATTCCATATTTAATATTTTTTTTTTCTAAAATATCAGTTTTTTCTGTAACTTTAAAATTATTTACTTCTCCAGTTATAAATTTTACTTTTTTATTAGCTTCAATAAATAAATTTGAATCATCTGTTATTTTTGTGTGAGTTTTATTTTGAAGTTGTAAAAGAGATTTATAATTAAATGCTTGAGGTGTCTGTGTTAAATATATTTTTTTTCTATCTAAATTTTTTAATTTATTTTTATCTTTGTATTTAACTGAATTATTTGTTTTGATAGCTGGGACTACACACTTATTTTTTTTCAATCCTTTAAGCAATTTTGAAATTAACTTTAAGGAAAAATTAGGTCTTGCAGCATCATGAATAAATACATTTGAAATTTTATTATTTTTTATACTTTTAAGTGCTTTAAGTGAGGACTCTGATCTATTATTTCCACCATATAAAATTTTAATATCTTTTAAATTTACATTTCGTAGGAATTTTTTATGTTTTTTATTAAAAACCAGTATAATTTTTTTGAATTTTTTTGACTCTTTTGCCTTATCTATCGAGTGTTGAAATAAGGGTTTTCC
>CACDEK010000060.1 GCA_902551735.1 uncultured Pelagibacteraceae bacterium
TTATTTTCTTCATCATAAATTTCTATCTCATTAATATTCCAAATTAGATTTTTACTGATTTTTAATATTTCTCTTCTAAAAAAATCCATATTGCTTTGGGTAATTCCTATTGTTCTATTTAAACTTGATATTTTGTTATTTGATTTAGCATACATAAAAACTTTAAGATTATTATTTATTAAAGCTTTTGCTAAAGTAAGGCTGGTCAAACCATCACCAATTAAACATACATTCATAATTAAAATTTAATTTTAACAACAATTATTAAATGATACAAAGTGATTAATTTGATTCATCATTATGGAAATAAAAAAAATATTAGAAAACACATCAAATTTTCTCATAAAAAGGTTTATTGAAGTTATTGGCCTTATTATTTCAATATTTTCCTTATTACTTTTAGTTGCATTAATAAGCTATTCTCCAGAAGATCCGAATTTTATATTTCCCGACAATACTGAAATTAAAAATATTTTAGGTTTTAGGGGTAGTTTTGTTTCTGATATATTTTTTCAATCTCTTGGTTTAATTTCTATTTTAATTGCTGTTACACTTTTTTTTACCGGCAGTAATATTGTTAGAACAAAAAAAATAATCCTTATTTTACAAAATATTTTTTATTTGATTTTATACTCAATTATTGGATCACTATTTTTCACAATTTATTACCCTGACTCATTCTGGCTAGCTATTAATGGAAATGGTGGTTTTGTAGGAAAATTATTAAGTGACACTTTTTTGGTATCAATAATTAATATTAACAAACAAATAGCTTATTATTTATTATTTTTTTCTATTTTTATAATTTTTTTTATAAGTATAAATTTAAACATATACTGGCTTTTTAATTTTTTAAAAAATATTTTTTCTAAAATTTTTTCAAAAAAAGAAAAAAAATATACAAATGAAACTGTTGAAAATGAATTAAATAACATAACAACAAACTATGACAAACCAGTGCAAGAAAATTTGCCATTTGGAAGTACTAAATCAGATGACAGTTCAAAAAAAATAAAATTTAAATTACCTTCAATTGACTTTTTAAAGTCTCCAGCTAAATCTGAAAGATCAGAAAGTTCAAATGATGATAATATTGATAAAGATTTTTTAGAGAAAATTCTTTTAGATTTTGGTGTAGAGGGAAAAATAAAAAAAGTAAGTAATGGACCTGTGGTAAGTTTAAATGAATTTGAACCAGCACCAGGAGTTAAAGTATCAAAAATAATAAATTTATCTGACGATATTGCCAGAAATACAAGTTCAGAATCTGCTAGAATTTCTATAATACCAGGAAAAAATACAGTTGGCATTGAATTACCTAAATCAAAAAGAGAATATGTATACTTAAGTGAAATAATTTCTGAAAATAATTTTAAAAATAAAGAAATTAAATTACCAATAGCATTAGGTAAAGATATATCTGGATCTCCAATAACTGGAGATTTAACATCAATGCCACATTTGTTAATAGCCGGAACTACAGGATCGGGAAAATCAATTTGTATAAATACAATTATACTTTCACTTCTTTATAGACATGCACCAGAAAAGTGTAAGTTTATTTTAATCGATCCAAAAATGTTGGAACTTTCAACGTACGAAGGAATACCACACTTATTATGTCCTGTAATAACTGAAGCAAAAAAAGCTGCTTCTGTTCTTGGTTGGGTAGTAAAAGAGATGGAAAGTAGATACAGATTAATGACAAAAGAAGGTGTTAGAAATATTGATGGATACAATAAAAAACATAAATTACCGATGCCTTATATTGTCGTTATTGTTGATGAAATGTCAGACTTAATGTTGGTTGCTGGAAAAGAAATAGAAAATTATGTTCAAAAACTTTCTCAGATGGCTAGAGCTGCAGGAATACATATAATAATGGCCACACAAAGACCAAGTGTTGATGTAATTACCGGAACAATAAAAGCAAATTTTCCAACAAGGATTTCTTTTCAAGTAACATCTAAAATAGATAGTAGAACAATTATAGGAGAACAAGGTGCAGAACAGCTTTTAGGTAAAGGTGATATGCTATATATGTCTTCAGCTAACAAAATTGTTAGAATT